>NZ_JARWRU010000488.1 GCF_029867845.1 Nocardia farcinica
AAACCGACCAGGTCGGCTGACAGGTCCCAGGGGGTTCGGAAAGTCCCGCCCGGAATGGCCTGGAGAGGAGCGAGGGCCCGCCCCCGGTGAGGGGGTTGCGGCCGCCGGGGGGGCCGCTTGGGTGCGCAACCGGCCGCGGCCGCGCTCCTACGGTGGCGCGCGGCCCCGATGGCGGGTGGACGACCTCGGTGACGGGTGCGGCTACGGACGCGGACTCAGCAGTGCGCTGTCCTCGCCGCCGCCAATAGATCGATGTCGATCTTCGGCGAGTCGCCCGGCGCGGGATTGCGCAGCGCGCGCAGCACCTCCTCGGCGTCGGTGTTCGGCTGCACGTCGCGGAACAGCGAGCCGAGCACCAGGTCGACGGTGTCGTCCTCGCGCGAGTCCTCGATCAGCTCGGCGCACGGCGCGACCAGCTGCACCGAGGCGGCGGCCGGCCTGCCGTTGACCCCGAACCGGATCTGACCGGTGCACTCGAGGTCGCCGTTGGCATAGATCGGATCGTTGCCGTATTGGGTGTCGGGCGCGCTCGCGAAGCCGAGATCACCGAGGCGGGAGGCCACGTGCGCGGCCTGGCCACGCTGATTGTTGGCGTTGAGGACGCGCACCCTCGACTCGGCCAGGGCCGCGGGCTCGACCTCGCGCAGGCGCCCGGCGCCCACCCGTTGTCCGAGCGCGGGCGCGGGTTCGGCGCCCGGCTCGCTGGCCGGGCTCGGCGAATTGCACGCCATCGCCGTGGTGTCGTCGTTCTCGGTGGTCAACGCCTTGATCCAGACGATCGAGCAGATCAGTGCGAGGACGCCGAGCATGATGAACCACGGTCGCGGGCGACGCCGAGGATAGAGGCGACCCTGCGGATCGGTCGCGCTGCCTTCGGTGATCAGTGAAACCACCAGCACACTCTACGAAAACTGTGACCGCTCGCGCCGGTTGGTCTCGATGCGTGGCCGGGTCGATGTCGATTCCCGATCGGTTTCGGCGAGCGCGTGTTTTGATTGCGACTTTTGTGGGCGCGTCCGCTATTGTCTGGCGGCCCAGATCGAAACATCGGCGCTGAATTCGGTGGTCGGTCGCGGGAACAAGTAGGGCATGTCCTGCGTTTACCGAGCGCAATCGGGTAAGGGTCCACGAGATCGTCCCCGATGTGCGAGGCGGAGCACGTGTGATGTGCACCACCGGCGGGGCGGTTCGGGTTCACGTGCGGTTCCCGATGGGAATCGCCGCGTGGGCGCTGCCGGTCCGGGATATACGGAGTAAGGACGAGGGGAAGACGACATGGCAACCGACTATGACGCACCGAGGCGTACCGAATCCGACGACGTGTCGGAGGATTCGCTGGAGGAGCTGAAGGCTCGTCGCAACGAGGCACAGTCCGCCGTCGTGGATATCGACGAATCCGATACCGCGGAGTCGTTCGAGCTTCCCCGCGCCGGCCAGTCCGAGGAAGTGCTCTCGGTCCGCGTGGTCCCCAAGCAGGCCGACGAGTTCACCTGCTCGAGCTGTTTCCTGGTGCACCATCGCAGCAGGCTCGCCAGTGAGGCCGGCGGACAGATGATCTGCATGGACTGTGCGGCCTGAGAAGGGCCGACAGCGGCTCACCGGACAGAGCGACCTGGCCGGAGCGAGCGACCTACCGACAGCCGGAGTTCGGCCGGGCGGGCAGCCGGGCCGAACCGATGATTCTCACTCCGCGCTCGGCACGCCGAGCGCGGCCAGAACCTCTTCGGGCCTGCGTGTGCTGACCAACCAGTAGGGCGTCGGGTCGTCCGGGTCGTCGAGGACGAGCAGGACCATCGGGCCCACCCAGGGGCGGTGCTGGACATAGGCGGCCGGATCGAGCTGGCGGCCGAGTGCCGCGCTCTTGGCGGTCGGCGCCACGACGGCGGCGCGTGCGACGAAGCTCACCGGCAGGTGGGCCGGGCCCACATGCAACTCGGGCACTCCCGAGGGATCGGGGGCCACCCGGACGGTGTGCCTGCTCAACCACAACAGCACCCACACCGGCACCGGGAACAGACACACATAGGGGACCCAGCCGTACGAACCCGCCCAGGCCATCTGGATCTCGGCGGCCAGCAGCGCGGCGACACCGAAGCCGATCGGCCACCACCACCAGGGCACCCAGAGGCGCTCGCGGTAGGTGGTCACGGTGCTGCCCGGCGCCGCGCCGGCGGCGTGCTCAGGCGAGTCCGTAGCGGGAGGGATGGGCTGGTCCGACACATTTCCACACTAAGTCACCGTCACCGAGGCGTGCCGCTCAGGTGCGCGTAGGCTCGTCGGATGTGAGCGCACTTTCAGCGATACCGCTGCGGCGGCTCGACCCGGACATCCCGGTTCCGACCCGCGCACATCCCGGCGATGCGGGGGTGGATCTGTGCACCACCCGCGATCTGGTCCTCGCGCCGGGTGAGCGCGCGTTGGTCGGCACCGGCATCGCGGTGGCCCTGCCCGTCGGCACGGTGGGACTGATCCATCCGCGTTCCGGGCTGGCCGCCAAGACCGGACTCTCGGTGGTGAACACCCCGGGCACCGTCGACGCGGGCTACCGCGGCGAGATCAAGGTCTGCCTGATCAACCACGACCCACGGGAGCCGATCGTGCTGCGCCGGGGCGACCGGATCGCGCAGCTGCTGGTCCAGCGCGTGGAACTGGTCGACTTCGTCGAGGTCGACGAGCTCGACGAGACCGCGCGCGGGGCGGGCGGCTACGGCTCCAGCGGTGGTCACGCCAGTTTGACACCGGGCGCGCAGCACGTGGCGCGGGCCGGCCAGGAGGGGTGAGATGGGACTTTTCGGTAGGAAGAAGCGCGGCGGCGACAGATACGCCGACGAGAACTACGACAGATACGCCGACGATGGTTATGTCGACGATGGTTACATCGAGGACGGTTATGCCGACGACGGCTATGCCGAGGACGGATTCGCCGGCGAATACGACCAGGGCGGGTACGACGAGCCGGCGGGCGACGCGCCGCGCACCGGCCCCTACGACTTCGACGATGTCGCCGACCTGCTGGAGAACGTCGTCGACCAGCGCCTCGACCTGGGCTCGGTGATCCTGCCGGTGCCGCCGGGCGCCCAGTTGCAGGTGGAGATGACCCCACAGGGCGCGCCGCAGGCGGTGCATCTGGCCACCGAGCACGGGCGCATCACCGTCGCGGCCTACGCCGCGCCCAAGTCGCCGGGACAGTGGCGCACCGTGGCCGCCGATCTGGCCGACTCGCTCCGCAAGGACGGCGCGCAGGTCTCGGTGGAGACCGGTCCGTGGGGACGGGAGCTGCACGCCGTGACCGCCAACGCCGATCTGCGCTTCATCGGCGTGGACGGTTACCGCTGGATGGTGCGCCTGGTCGCCGCTGGCCCGCACGGCGCCGCCGCCGACGGTCTGCCGCTGGTCGCGGCCGCGCGGGCGATCATGTCCGAGACCGTGGTGCGACGCGGCAGCGATCCGCTGCCGGTGCGCGATCCGCTGCCGGTCGTGCTGCCCCCTCAGCTGGCCGAGCAGCTCGCCGCCGCCCATCAGGCCCAGATCCAGGCCCAGCAACAGGCCGCGGCCCCGCAGCAACAGCCGGTGCCCGCCCCGCAGCCGGTGCCGCAGCAGCCGCGCCGCAACACCGGTGGTTCGGCCATGCAGCAGCTCGGCCTGAACTGACACCCGGATGAGCGAGAGCTCCGGCGCACCCGCGCCGGAGCTCGGTGTCTCAGCGCTCGGTGTCTCAGCGCTCGGTGTCTGTCAGCGCACGGTGTCGAGGCGCGCCCCGGTCGCGGCGCGTGCCCGCTCGAGTGCGGCGAACCCGAGGTCGCCGAGCACGGCCGGATCGGCCCCCAGTTCGTCCAGGGTGAGCCGGTCCAGGGTGGCACCGGGGATCAGGTCCGCCCAGCGCTCGCCGACCGCGAGCGGATGCACCGGGTCGTGGGGGGGGGGGGCCCCCCCCCCCCCCCCCCCCCCCCCCGCCCCGCGCCCCCCCGCCCGCCCGCCGGGGGGGGGCGGCCCCCCCCGCCGGGGGGCGGGTGGGGGGGCGTCGGGCCGGGGGGGGGGGGGGGGGGGGGGGGGGCCCCCCCCCCGACGACCCGGTGCATCCGCTCGCGGTCGGCGAGCGCTGGGCGGACCT
>NZ_JARWRU010000489.1 GCF_029867845.1 Nocardia farcinica
CGCTGACCCTGGCCAAGGGGTGGGTCGTCATCAGCGCGTCCGACTTACGGGACAACCCTTAGCCGTTGAACTCCGATGCCTGGCAGGTCGAGCTGAAACTGTTCGCCGACGCGGGCTTCCGCGTCATCGCCCACGACCGGCGCGGACACGGCCGGTCGGCGCGCACCTACTCCGGCAACGACATGGACACCTACGCCCGCGACCTGGCCGAGCTGATCGAGGCGCTCGACCTGCGCGATGTGGTGCTGGTCGGGCACTCCACCGGCGGCGGCGAGGTGGTGCGGTACGCGGCGAGGCACGGCAAGGGGCGAGTCGCCAAGATCGCCACGGCCGGGGCGGTGCCGCCGATCATGCTGAAGTCGGACACCAACCCCGAAGGCACGCCGATCGAGGTGTTCGACGAGATCAGGGCATCGCTGCTGAAGGATGCCTCCCAGTTCTACCAGGACCTCGCGGAATCGTTCTACGGCGCCGACCGGGAGGGCGCCGCGGTGTCGCAGGGCGCGAAGGACGACTTCTGGCGCCAGGGCATGCAGGCCGATCTCACCGCCGCCTACGACTGCGTGAAAGCGTTCTCCGAGACCGATCAGACCGAGGACCTGCGCGCCATCGACGTGCCCATGCTCATCGCCCAGGGCGACGACGACCAGATCGTGCCCATCCGGGCGGCCGCCTACAAGGCGATCGACCTGGTGAGCGACGCGACGTTGAAGGTCTACCCCGGCGCCCCGCACGGCATCTACGGCAGCTACCGCGAAGCCCTCGACAAGGACATCCTCGACTTCGTCACCGGTTGACCGGCGTCCGCGGGCCGGATCCGGGAATCTCCGGGTTCGCAGCGGCCGGGCCTTCGACGCGATACCCGCCGGGGCCCGCGATGACTTCGACGACCGCCCCGCGCGGCCGTCCGCAGCGCCGGTCGCAGCCGGACCAGTGCTGGCGGCCCGCGACGGTCACCTCCTCGGCGGGCACGACCGTGCCGGTGGTGGCCGGGCCCGCTCCGGTGGGCGTCACCCGGCCGGCGGCGACGGCGGCGGCCACGTCGCCGCGCACATCGGTGTGGGACTTCGCGCACCCGGGCAGGCCCGCGCACGCGGTGACCCGCAACCACGGCGACTCGGCGTCGAAGATCAGACCCATGGGGGCGAGCACCCGCACCACCTGTTCGGCGGTCCACTCGTCCAGGTCGGGGAGCACGACACCGCGCCAGGGGGTGAGGATGACGGGACGTTCGACGGCGGCGAGGAATTCGGCGGTGCGGGCGGGCAGGGAGCCGAGCGGGACGCCCGCGCTCAGGGCCACCCCGCCGTCGTCCTGGGGCAGCCAGCCGATCGGATGCTCGGCCGCGGCGAGGCCGAGCCGTTCGCCGGTGGGGGACAGGCCGAGCAGGTCGACCACGCGGGCGACGCCGTCGGGGACCTCGTGCAGCCGCCACTGGCCGGAGCTCACGTCGAGGAAGCTGTGCGCGGCGGCGAGCATGACGTCCACGGCGTCGCCCGGGGCGAGCCGGATGCCGGTGTCGGCGCCCGCGAGCAGCAGGGCGTACTCGTCGGCGGTGGCCTGGACGCCGATGTCGGGGGACAGGGCGCTGACGTCGCCGCGGCCGTCGTCGGCGGTGAACAGCACGCGCCCGGGCAGTTCGGCCAGCCTCGGGTCGGCGCGCAGCGCCGCGTCGAGGGCGGGGGGCAGCGAGCGCACATCGGTCAGGCCCCCGACCCGGCCGGACAGCGGGGAGGCGAGGATGTTGCGGACCCGCTCGTGGGTGCGGCTGGGCAGCAGTCCCGCGCTCTCCAGGCGTTCGGTGAGCGCGCCCGCGTCGCGGACCTGCCGCAGCTGGGCGTTGCCGCGCGAGGTCAGTTCGATCGCGCCGTCGCCGAGTTCGGTCGCCGCCTCGGCGAGGGTCCGCAGCTGATCCGGGGACAGCACACCGCCCGGCACGCGCACCCGCGCCAGCGGGCCGTCGGCGGCCTGGTGCAGGCGCAGCACGCCGGGGCAGGAATCGGGGGTCGTTCGCGTCATGACGGCTCCAGCCTACGTGCGCGCGCGGGCGCGGGACACCGGATGTGATCCGAGCCGCGCGGCGGAGCGAGACGCCCGGCCGGGTAGCATCCCCGGTGCTCGGCGGGCGACGAGGAAACCGGTGCAATTCCGGTGCGGTCGCGCCACTGTGAACAGCCAGACCCTCTCCGGCGAGCACCACACCCCGATGGGCGCGTTCACCCGAGGAAGGTCTCCCCTGTGATCCTGCTGTTGTCCACCTCCGACACCGATCTGCTCAGCGCGCGCGCCAGCGGCGCCGACTACCGCCTCGGCAATCCGGCCCGGCTGCTGGTGGACGATCTGCCCGCCCTGCTCGACGGCGCGGACCTGGTGGTCGTGCGCATCCTCGGCGGCAGACGCGCCTGGGAAGAGGGGCTGGAAGCGCTGCGGGCGAGCGGGGTGCCGGTGGTGGCGCTGGGCGGCGAGATCGCCCCCGACGCCGAACTCATGGAGTGCTCGACGGTGCCCGCCGGTGTCGCCGCCGACGCCCACAACTACCTCGCCGCGGGCGGACCGGACAATCTGCGCCAGCTGCACCGCTTCCTGTCCGACACCGTGCTGCTCACCGGTCACGGCTTCGAGCCGCCGGTGCAGCTGCCCAGCTGGGGGGAACTCGAGCGCGCGGCCCGCTACCCGGAGCCGGTCGAGGGTGTGCCGACGGTCGGCATCGTCTACTACCGCGCCCAGCATCTGGCGGGCAACACCGGCTACGTCGACGCGCTGTGCCGGGCCGTGGAGGACGCGGGCGCGCGCCCCCGGCCGCGGTAAAGTGCCACCCAGCGCACCCCCCAACCCGGACATCAAGCCCCCCAAGGGCAGGCCGCCCCCCAGGTGGCTGTGACATAATAACAAATTACGCAGCCGACCATTA
>NZ_JARWRU010000490.1 GCF_029867845.1 Nocardia farcinica
GACCTGCACGCCTCGCCCGCCCAGGTGGTGGTCGCGGGTTTAGCCGCCATACTCCGCCGGATTACCCGCACCCCCGACCTGGTGCTCTCGCTGGCGGTCAGCGCGCGGGTGACCCGCCGCCTGCGCAACGCCGCCGCCATGCTGGCCAACATGGTGCCGATCCGGTTCGCCGTCGACCCGCGCACCACCGTCGAGGAACTGGTCAGGTCGTCCGTGGCCGAGCTCGTCGCGGCCATGCGGCACCAGCTCTACCGGTTCGAGGATCTGCGACGCGAGGCGCACGCCGCGGACACGCCCGTGAACTCCTTCGGGCCGGTGGTGAACATCCTGTTCTTCGACGCCGAGATCCGGTTGGGCTCCGCCTACGGCCGCTACCACGCGCTCACCTCGGGCGCCCTCGACGACATCCAGCTCAACCTCTACCGTCCCGGCGCCGAGGCGCCGTTGCTGCTGGAACTGCACGGCAACCCGAACCTCTACGACCGCGACGAACTGGAAGCGCACACCGCCCGCTTCGTGGCTTTCCTCGCCCGGATGGTGGACGCGCCACCGCAGACCCCGGTCGCCGAGATCCCGCTCACCGGCCCGGACGAACGGCGGGGCGCCGGCGGCGAGCTGGCAGGCCGCGCCGGCGCACGCCCCGAGGCGACGCTGGTCGAGCTGCTCATGCGACAGGCCGCCGCCACCCCGGCCGCACCCGCCGTCCGCGCGGGCGCGACCACCCTGAACTACCGGGAACTGCACGAGAGATCCGGCCGGCTCGCCCGCGGGCTCGTCGCCCGTGGCGCCGGGCCGGAAACCCTCGTCGCCATCGGAATGTCCCGTGGCGCCGATCTGCTCGTGGCCACCCTCGCGGTGCTGAAGGCGGGAGCCGGGTACCTCCCGCTGGACACCGCCCATCCCGCCGACCGGCTCGCCCACATCCTCGACGACGCCGACCCGGTGCTGATCCTCACCGAAGAGGCCCTCCGGCGATCGATCCCGGCCGACGACCGGCGCGTGGTCCTGTTCGGCGAGCTGGCCGCCGAGACCGCCGAGCGGTCCGTCGAACCACTCACCGACGCCGAGCGGTCGCGGCCGCTGCGCCCGGACCATCTCGCCTACGTCATCTACACCTCCGGCTCGACGGGCCGCCCGAAGGGCGTGCCGATCACCCACCGGGCGGTGGCCACCCACCTGGTCAACGCCTGCGCCGAGCTCGGCGTGCGCGCGGGCGAGGTGTGGACGCTGTTCCACTCCTACGCCTTCGACTACTCGATCTGGGAGATCTTCGGCCCGCTGGTCACCGGCGGGTGCGTGGTGGTCGTGGACGCTTCCACCACCCGCTCGCCCGACGAGATGGTCCGGCTGGCCGCCCGCGAGCGGGTCACCGTCTTCAGCCAGACCCCGTCGGCCTTCCAGCAGTTCGCGGCCGCGCACGAACGCTACGCGAGCAGGGGCGAGCCCGACGGCGCGCTCGCGCTGCGCACCGTCGTGCTCTCCGGCGAGCGCCTCGATCCCGCGAGCCTGCTCCCGTGGCACGAGCGCCACCAGGACGGCCCGGTACTCGCCAATGTCTACGGCATCACCGAGACCACCGTCTTCGTCACCCACCTGCCGTTGACCTCGCGGCACATCGCCCCCGGCGCGCCGAGCGCCATCGGCCGCGCGCTGCCCGGCCTGCGCGCCCACGTGCTCGACGCACGGCTGCGGCCCGCCCCGTTGGGCGCGTGGGGCGAGCTCTACGTCTCCGGCGACCAGCTCGCGCGCGGCTATCTCGGCAAGCCGGGGCTGACCGCCACCCGTTTCGTCGCCGACCCGTTCGGCGCCCCCGGCAGCAGGCTCTACCGCAGCGGCGACATCGCCCGCCGCGACCACCGCGGCGAACTCGAGTACCGTGGCCGCGCCGACCAGCAGGTCCAGCTGCGCGGCTTCCGTATCGAGCTCGACGAGATCCGCAACGCCCTGCTCACCCACGAGTCGGTGCGCAGCGCGGTGGTCACCGTGCACCGGCCCGGCGCCGACACCGCCCGGCTGGTCGGCTACGTGGTGCCGGCGGGCGCGGCCGACCCCGAGGCCCTGCGCGCCCATCTGGCGACGCAGCTGCCGGAATACATGGTGCCCGCGAACATCGTGCCGCTGCCGGAGCTGCCGCTGACCGTCAACGGCAAGATCGACCACCGCGCCCTGCCCGAACCGGTGCCCGACGCGGCGGACGCCTATGTGGCGCCGGGCACCGCGGTGGAGGAGACCGTCGCCGACGTCTTCGCCGAGGTGCTCGGCCTCGAGCGGGTCGGCGTGCTGGACAACTTCTTCGAACTCGGCGGCAACTCGCTCACCGCCACCGGCGCCGCCGTGCGCATCGCCGAACTGACCGGTTGCGAGGTGTCGGTGCGCGAGCTGTTCGCCGCCCCGACGGTGGCCGAACTCGCCGCCCGGCTCGCCGAGGGAAACCGTCCGAGCAGGCTCGCCCTGCGCGCCCGCCCGCACCCCGATCCGGTGCCGCTCGCCCCGGCGCAGAATCGCATGTGGCTGCTCAACCAGCTCGATCCCGGCTCCTCCGCCTACAACATCCCGCTGCTGGTCGAGCTGACCGGCAGGTTCGACCTCGCCGCCCTGCGCGCGGCCCTCACCGACGTCCTCGACCGCCATGCCGCGCTGCGCACCGTGTACCCCGCCGTCGACGGCGCGGGCACCCAGGTGGTGCTGCCCACCGAGGAGGTCCTCGCCGGTCTCGACCTGTCCCCGGAGACGGCAGACCCGGCCGACTTCGGCAGGCACATCGACGAACTGGCGAACCGCGGTTTCGATGTCACCGCCCGGCCGCCGGTGCGGACCGCGCTGCTGGCCACCGCCGACCGCGGCAGGCACGTGCTCGTCGTGATCCTGCACCACATCTGCTGCGACGGCTGGTCGCTGGGACCGCTGGCCACCGATCTCGGCGGCGCCTACGAGGCGCGCGCGAAGGGCAAGAGCCCCGACTGGCAGCCGCTGCGCGTCGACTACGCCGACTACACCCTCTGGCATCGCGAACTGCTCGGCGAGGACAACGACCCCGGCTCCCTGGCCGCCGCCCAGCTCGCCCACTGGCGCGCGCATCTGGCGGGCGACCCGCCGCCGCTCGAACTCCCCGGCCGCGCCCGCCCCGCCCGCCGATCCGCGCGCGGCGACCGCCTGGACAGCGCCGTGCCTGCCGAGGTGGCCGCGGGCGTCGAACGCCTCGCCAGGCAGGCGAATGTCACCAGCTTCATGGTGCTGCACGCAGCGCTGGCGGTGCTGCTGGCCCGGCTCTCCGGCTCCTCGGACATCGTCGTCGGAGCCCCCGTCGCCGGACGTAGCGGGCGCGCCCGCGCCCCCCGGGGGGGGCTGTTTGTGAAAACCCAACCCCCGCGCCCCCCCGGGGGGCCCCCGGGGGGCCGAAACCCGGTTCAGAGCCCGGGGGGGGGG
>NZ_JARWRU010000491.1 GCF_029867845.1 Nocardia farcinica
GGGGCGGTGTAGCCGACTATCAGCGCGACGCAGTAGAGGGGGATCACGGCGATGACTCCCGCGGTGACGCGGGTCGCCACGAGGTATTGCAGGGAGGGGATGGCCATCGTCTCGATGGCGTCGATCTCCTCACTGACCCGCATCGCACCGAGCTGGGCGGTGAAGCCCGCGCCGACGGTGGCGGTGAGCGCGATGCCCGCGATGGCCGGAATAGCCTCCCGGGTATTGAAGAAGGCCGAGATGAATCCCGAGAGCGCGCCGATCCCGATGTGCCCCAACGAGGTGGTGCCCTGCTGGCCGACCTCGTATCCCACTGCCGCGGTGAGCATGGCGACGACCGCGAGTGTGCCTCCGATGGCGGCGAGTGCGCCGCTTCCCATGCTGACCTCGGCGAGCAACCGGATCACTTCTCTGCGGTAGTGCACCGACGCACGGGGTATCGCCAGGACCGTCTGGGCGTGGAACGATATCTGCTTGCCGAGTTCGGTCAGCGATCGGACAGGTGCGGCACCGAGATGTGCCACGCCTGCCACGGCCGGCGGCCGAGCTTGACGTCGGGGAGCTTGGGACACGACGAAATGCCTTTCTCGAGCTCAGTGCAATGCGATGGTCGTGATGATCGAATTCGCGAAGAACAGCAGTAGGAAGCTGAAGACGACGGTTTGGTTGACCGCGTCGCCGACGCTTTTCGGGCCGCCTTTCACGTGGAGCCCGAGGTGGCAGGCGACCAGGCCCGCCAGCAAGCCGAACACGGCAGCCTTGACTTCGCTGACCAGGAAGTCCGGCAGACCGGTCAGCACCGAGATGCTGGTGACGTACTGACCGGGCGAAGCGCCCTGCATGTACACGGTGGCGATGAATCCGCCGACCAATCCGACTGCGGACACCAGTCCGTTCAGGAACATCGCCACGACGGTGGAGGCGACGACCCGGGGAACCACGAGCCGCTGGATGGGATCGATCCCCAGCACGTGCATCGCGTCGATTTCCTCGCGGATGGTGCGGGCCCCCAGATCGGCGCAGATCGCGGTCGAGCCTGCACCGGCAACGACGAGAACGGTGACGATGGGCCCGATTTCGCGGATGATGGCGACACCGGCGCCGGCACCGCTGAGGTCCACCGCGCCGACTTCGGCCAGCAGGATGTTGATCTCGTAGACGAACATCATGCAGAAGGGAATGGACATCAGGAGGGCGGGCATGATCGAGATGCCTGCGATGAACCATGCCTGCGTGATGAACTCCCCCCAGCGGAAGCGAGCTGTCACCAGGTACCGGAAGGTCTCGAGGGTGGTGGCGTAGAAATCGCCGATCGCTCGCAATGCGGTGCGGGCCGCAGCAGCAGTTGGTCGGAATGCGCGCACTCCCGCGGTGGAATCGGCAACAGCCACGTCTCTCCTCTGTGCGTCGAGCCTGTGTTTTCGGGGAAACGATCGGCGGCAGGCGCGCGCTGTGGCGGCTGCGGAATCCGAAATGCCGGTGGAATGGCAACATTGGACGCGACGCGGAGAAGCCGTCGGGTGATAGCCGATCGAACTAAGAGCAAACTACGTGAGCCGGGTTACATCGGGTATCCCTCGATCGAGGGGGTCGGCGGACTCGATGAAGTGACAGGGCGGCGGCGCGTGCGCCTGTGCTCCCCCCCGTGGCGGTGGCGGAACGACCCGATCAGGTGATGCGGAAGGGTGTCGATACCGACGAGACTTGTGTCACATCGGCTCGGTCGAATGATGACCGGCGCTCTGGCGTCACGCAGCGACATCCGCACGCGTTCAACGAATCACAAGCTCGAGAGGGGAAATCCATGCCCGAGATCACCTATCGCCTGCCCGACGGCTCCGAGCGGGTTGTCGACGTTCCGGTCGGTATCACCATCATGGACGGCTCTGTCCGCAACAACTTGCCCGGCATCGTCGCCGAGTGCGGGGGCGGCTGCTCGTGCGCGACCTGCCATGTGCATCTGGACGAGGAGTGGCTCGACCACTTCGATGCGCCGACCGACGAGGAGCTCGACCTGCTCGAGTACAGCGAACAGTTCTGCCCGCGTTCACGATTGGCCTGCCAGCTCGTGGTCTCGGAGCGGTCGGGGGGAGTGGTGGTGACGATTCCGCCGGGCAACGGGGAGTGAATTACGCGGGGCGGAAGGGCACTCCCTTTCGCCCCGGAAGGTTTGCGGACGGTTCCGGTCGGCTCCGGTCCAGAAGCGCCAGAGAGATCGCTTCGGCCCGGTTGACGGCGCCGAGCTTGCGAAGCACCTTCTTGACGTGGGTTTTGACCGTCTCGACCGAGATCACCAGTTGTTCGGCGATTTGGGTGTTCGAGGCGCCTTCGATGATCAGCTCGAGCACCTCTGCCTCGCGGGCGGTGAGCCGTTCGGTCACCATGGGCTGCAACAGCGAATAGTCGGATTCCGGATCGGCGGTGATCGCCGGGGTCGAGCCGAAGTCGATCTCGGCACTCGATCCGCCCCAGGAGGAGGCGGTCAAGCGCTGCGCCGCCGTGCGCACGGTCTGTTCGTTCGCGCGCAGGCGTTCGGACCGGAGGATCCGCTCCAGCACCCGGCCGGCCATTGTCGCGACGAATTCTGCTGTCTCGGCGTCCGTCGAAGTGACGGTGAGGGGGGCGGCGACGTATGCGTAAAGCACTGCGACCGGTGTGTTCTCGACAGTGACGGGAGCGATCAGCGCATCGACCGCGCGCTTCGCCCGGTTCGTCGTATCCGGGAACTCGGCTGCGACGACGAGAACCGGCTGACCCGAGCGGAGGCAGGCGTGCTCCGCATCGGACAGTGGCCGTGGCTTCGTGGCGTCCCGGTGCTTACCGGCAGATGCGACCATCCCGTCCTCGATAGAGAAGAAATCGGCGGACCGGAAGCCGAGATCGGTGGTGAACACCGCCCAGAGTTCACCTATCAGGCCGTCCACGGTAACAGCACCTCGGAGGCGTTGTACCGACCGCGACACCGCCGAAATTCGGCGGTGCTGGGCGAGCCGGAGGGCTTCGACGGCCTGGGCGCGGGCCCGGAGACAGTCGACGAGCTCGCGCGATCCATTGAGTCCGCCGCCATCCGGGTCCAGTGCCGCATCGAGGCTGGCGTCGGCGAGTTCGATCGCGGTGTGCAGGTACGCCGGCTCCTCGGGGGCGATCTCGAGCCCCGCTGAGCGGCGGAGCTCGCCGACGGCCGCGTTGAGCGCGGTCAGAGCGGTGACGGGATCTGTCGCCACGTTCATTCGCTGATCTCGCGAGCGCGGGACATCCGGGTGTATGCGGCGACGGCGGCGGCTCGGGTCGAGGTGCCCAACTTCTTCGAGATCTGCTTGAGATGGCCCTTGACCGTCTCCTCCGCGATCACCAAATTCCTGGCGATCTGCGCATTGGTCGCACCCGTGGCCAGCTGAGCCAGCACTTCCCGCTCGCGGGCGGTCAACGACGACGCGGTCCCATGCCACGGCTGTTTCGGCGATCGTGCCGCCTCGGATTCGATCGGCTCCGTCTGCGGCCGCATTGTGTACCGAGCCTCGCGAAGCTCGGTCTCGAGTTCGGCGAAGACTTCTCGTGCCCGTTCTACCTGCTCGTCGATCCGGCGCTGCAGAACGGCGCCCTCGAGGCCGATCGACAGGCACTCGGCGAAAGCTTCGAGCAGTTCGAGATCGTCGAGGGTGACATTGGCTCCCGACGAGGGGCGATCCGCATGCAGTAGCCCGATCGCGCGTCCACGGACGGTGACCGGGGCCGCGATGTATCCGGCCGAGCGTGAGACATCGACCAGCGGCTTGTGGGTCCGTCGGTCCTCGGCGGGGGTGTCGACCATCGCGGGAGCGCGTCGCCTGACCAGTTCTGTCTCCAGAGGCGCATCCCGCAGCAGAATGCGAGCGCCGTCGACGTACTCCCGGAAGGCGGTGTCGTTGGCGTCCTGGCCGTCTTCGACGTGCAGTCGCCGCGGTAACCACACCGAACCGCTGATTACCGAGACCATCGCCCTTCCCATGGAGAGAGCGCGACACACACGCACCGGCGCTGCGGCAAGCATGTCCTCGGAAGTGGCTCCCGCGAGGCCGATGATGCCGTTCCTGATCTCGGTCAGCGAGGACAGGCGGCGGTGCAGAGAGATGCCGATCTTCTCCTGCTGTAACCGGTGGATCGCGACCAGTTGCCGACATGCCTCGGCGCGTTGCCGGGGTCCGGTGGTTTCCGTCTCGATGAGCTGCTCGAGCGAGATGCGAGCGGCGCCCAGTGCATCCCATACGTGTGCGGCCGGATGGCCGCCCCGGTTCTCCCCATATATCCGACGGCACTGCCGTACGAGCTCTGCTGCCTGTCCGAGCAGCGTCTCATCGTCGTCGATGAGTGGTGTCGTATCGAGCATGGCGGCCTCCTTCTGCGCTGCCGGGAACGCTGCCTTCCCCGCCGTGGTCTGGGCCGTATGAACCCGAGGCCCGGAACGAGATGCACGTCACACTATATCCCACAATAATGGTTCAAAGGACCGACCTTTTTGCGGTGGGCCATCGGATGGGTCACTCCGACGGGGGACGGTCGGGGGGTTTCCGAGTGATTTGCAGGCTGACCTGCTGTTTTCCCGGGTGTTGGGTCCCTAGCCTCGGGCAACGGAAATCAAGCAAGGGAGAAGGATATGCGAGTTACCGCAGCCGTCGTCAACGAAGTCGGCGGTCCGTTCACGCTCGAGGAGGTCGAGATCGGCCTGCCGGCCGCGCACGAGGTCGTCGTCGAGATGGTCGGGACCGGAATCTGTCACACGGACCTGGCCGTGAAGGAGGGCCACCTGCCTTTTCCGCTTCCCGGCGTGCTCGGGCACGAGGGAAGTGGGATCGTGGCCGCTGTCGGCGCCGAGGTGACCAGCGTGGCGGTCGGTGACAAGGTGGCGATCAGCTTCAACAGTTGCGGTGCCTGCCGGAGGTGCACGCTCGGAGAGCCGGCCTACTGTCACAACTTCATGGCGTACAACTTCGGTGGTGTGCGCACCGACGGCACCTCGGCGCTGACCGCGGGTGGCCGGCAGGTGGGGAGCAACTTCTTCGGGCAGTCGTCGCTGGCCACTCACGCCGTCGCCCACGAGCGCAACGTCGTCAAGCTGCCTGAGGACGCGCCTGTCGAGATCGCCGGACCCCTCGGTTGCGGAATCCAGACCGGCGCGGGCGCGGTGTTCAATTCGCTGGATGTGCGGCCCGGGAACTCGCTGCTGGTGGTCGGCGGCGGTGCCGTCGGCCTGGCAGCGGTCATGGCAGCGGTGGTCCGGGAAGCGGCCGAGATCATCGTCGTTGAGCCTCACGGATCCCGGCGCGAACTGGCCCTGGATCTGGGGGCCACCCATGTCATCGATCCGGCGGTGGGCCCACTGGCCGAGCAGGTGCGCGCGGTTCTACCGGACGGCGTCGACTATGCGATCGACACAACCGCCCTGCAGCCTGTGCTGGAGCAGATCCTGTTGTCGCTGGGCGTGCGCGGCACGCTGGGGCTGATCGGCGTTCCGGCGAATCCGGAGGCGACGCTGCCCATCGGTCTCATGCAGACACAGCTGTTCGGCCAGACCATCCGCGGCATCGTCGAAGGCGACGCCGACCCCGCGACTTTCATTCCCTATCTGCTCTCGCTGCACCGCGAAGGGCGCTTCCCCTTCGACCGGTTGATCCAGACCATGCCGCTGTCGCGGATCAACGAGGCGATCGCAGCCCAGCACGAGGGCGACATCGTCAAGGTCGTCCTCACCGTCGACTGACCACAGCGAATTTCCCGATCGGTTCGAAGGAGAATCGTCATGACCACTGAACACCACCACTTCTACGTCGGCGGCGAGTGGCGCTCGCCGGCGACCTCGGGCACCATCACCGTGATCTCGCCCAGTGACGAGCAGGTGATCGGGTCTGTGCCCGACGGTGCCGCCGCCGATATCGACGCCGCGGTCTCGGCTGCCCGAGCTGCCTTCGACGATCCCGCTGGCTGGGCCGGCTGGGAGCCGGCACGGCGGGCAGCCGCGCTGGAGCGGCTGGCCGACGCGCTCGATGCCAGGACGTCCCGGATGACCCAGGCCATCAGCTCGCAGAACGGAATGCCGATCGCGATCGCCGAGCAGCTCGAAGGTGTGTTTCCGCAGCTGCTGCTGCGGTACTACGCTGGATTGCTGCGCGGGGACGGATTCGAGGAGACGCGTCCGGGGCTGCTCGGCGGCTCGACGCTGGTGACCCGCGCGCCCATCGGCGTGGTGGCGGCGATCGTGCCGTGGAACTTCCCGCAGGCGCTCGCGGCGTTCAAGTACGCCCCCGGTCTGGCGGCCGGATGCACATTCGTCATCAAGCCGTCGCCGGAGACCGTTCTCGACAGCTACCTCTTCGCCGAAGCCGTCCAGGAGGCCGGCATTCCGGCAGGCGTGATCAACATCGTGCCCGGCGGCCGGGAGCTCGGCGCGTATCTGGTCGCCCATCCCGGCGTCGACAAGGTCGCCTTCACCGGTTCGACCGCGGCGGGGCGCAGTATCGCCGAGGTGTGCGGCCGGCTCCTGCGGCCGGTCACTCTCGAGCTCGGTGGGAAGTCGGCCGCGGTGATCCTCGACGATGCCGATCTGGATCTGTCGAAAGTGGGCGAGCAACTGTTCGCCAGCACTCTGCTGAACAACGGCCAGGTGTGCTATCTGGGCACCCGTGTGCTCGCGCCGCGGTCCAGGTATCAGGAGGTGGTCGAGGCCTTCACCGCGCTTGCCGGCTCGCTGCAAGTTGGTGATGCCCTCGACCGTTCGACGCAGGTCGGACCGCTTTCGAGCGCCAGGCAGCGGGACCGGGTGGAGAGTTATATCGCGAAGGGGCGCGGCGACGGCGCCCGCATCACGGTCGGTGGTGGCCGGCCGGCCGATCTGGACGCCGGTTGGTTCGTCGAGCCCACGATCTTCGCCGACGTCGACAACAGCTACGCCATCGCGCAGGAGGAGATCTTCGGGCCGGTGTTGTCGCTGATTCCCTACGGCGACGAGGACGAAGCTATTCGGATCGCCAACGACTCCGACTACGGCTTGGGTGGCACGGTGTGGACCAGTGATCACGATCGTGGCGTCCGAGTGGCCCGCCGGATCCACTCCGGGACAGTAGGCATCAACAACTACCTGCCGGATCCGACCGCTCCGTTCGGCGGTGTCAAGGCCAGCGGCCTCGGTCGCGAGCTCGGCCCCGAAGCATTGGGCGCTTACCAGACGCAGAAGTCGATCTACCTGTAGATCCCGGGGCGGGCAGAGCGGAAGACCTTGCGGTCGTTATTGGTCTGACCTAAAGTAATATTAATACGGTCGATCGATGAGCGGCCTGGTACAGAAGTAGGAGCGCGAGCAATGGTGTCCTTCGAGTTCAGTCGAGAGCACGAGGAATTTCGGAAAACGCTGCAGGCCTTCAGTGATCGAGTGCTGTTGCCCGGCTATCGCGATCGAGCTGCCTCGGCGGAGTTCCCCTTCGACGTCTACGAGAAGCTGGGCGATCTCGGAGTCCTCGGAATCGGATTACCCGAGGAATTCGGCGGGACCGGGCAGGAGGATCCGATCCTGCTCGGTCTGGCCACCGAGACGCTCGCCGCCGGCGACGTGAACATGGCCGGAATTCCGGTGCAGATCGGGCTTTCCGGCTCGCAGCTCGCCCTGGCCTCGCAGGAAGTGCGGGAGCGGTACCTTCCGCCGCTGATCGCGGGCAAGGAGACCATTGCCATCGCGCTCACCGAGCCCGGTTCGGGGTCGGACGCCGCCGGATTGCGCACCACGGCCACGCGGGTACCTGGCGGCTGGCGGCTCAACGGCGAGAAGACCGCCATCAGCTGGGCGATGAACGCCACGGTCGCACTCGTCTACGCCCGCGAGGCGGGGACGACCCGGGCCTCCGGGGTGAGCTGCCTGGTCGTGCCGTTGGACTCACCAGGGGTCACTCGCAGCCATATGCCCGGCATGGGCTGTCTGCCCCTGGGGTGGGGCGCGCTGCACTTCGACAACGTCTTCGTGCCGGATTCCCACCTCGTCGGTGAGCAGGGCCGGGGTTTCCGATCGGTGATGAACCACTTCGACTTCAGCCGCGCGGCGCTGGGCCTGCTCTGCATCGGGGCGGCCAAGCAGAGCTTGGAGGAAGCGGCCGTGTACGCGCAGCAGCGGCATGCGTTCGGCAAGCCGATCTCCGAGAACCAGGGTGTGTCCTTCCAACTCGCCGAGCACGCGACCTATCTCGAAGGCGCACGCTGGACCTGTTACCGGGCGCTCTGGCTGCGGGAGACGAGCCGCCCGCACACCGCGCTGGCGTCGATGAGCAAGTGGTGGGCGCCGGTCGTCGCCAAGAACGCGATCGAAGCGGCGATGCGCATTCACGGCAACCTCGGCTACTCCACCGAATTCCCGCTGCAACAGCGGTTCCGTGATGTCATGGCCTATCTGGTCGCCGACGGAACCGCCGAGATCCAGAAAAAGATCATCGCGCGCGACATCTTCGAGCGGGGCACGGTCTCGCTGTGAACGAGAAGTGCGATCGGACGGAAGGCGAAGGCATCACATCATGAAGGAACTCCGGGACAGCTCCGCGCTCGTGGTCGGTGGCACCGCGGGCATCGGACTCGCTACGGCGCGGCAACTGGCAGCAGCCGGCGTTCCCCGCATCGTCCTGGTCGGGCGCAACGAGGAACGTGGCCGGTATGCCCAGAGCGTGGTCCAGGATCACGGGGCGAAGGTGGACTACCTCCGGGGCAACGCGATCGACGTGACCTCCGCCCGGGAGATTGCGCAGCAGGCGGAGCGAATTCTCGACGGTATCGACATTCTGGTGTGCTCGACCGCCGCCGAGGTCCAGCCGGAGCTGTTCACCGATATCGACACCGATCAGATCGCTCGGATCTTCACGCACCTGGCGTTGCCTTGTATGCACATGGCCAGCGCGGTGCTGCCGGGCATGCGCAGCCGTCGTCACGGTGTCATCGTCAACGTGGCTTCCGATGCCGCAAAGACGGCCACGCCGGGAGAATCCGTCATCGGCGCGGCGAAAGCGGGAATGGTGATGTTCACGCGGACCATCGCCATCGAGGAGAAGCGTCACGGGATCCGTGCGAATGTGCTCACTCCGTCGCTCGTGCACGAGACTGCGTCGACCGAACGAATCACCAGCGACGGCTTCAGCGCCAAACTGTTCGCCAAGGCCGCCCAGCAGGCCCATCTCGGCGTTCCGGTCGCCGACGACATCGCCGCGCTCGCGGTGTTTCTGTGCGGCCCCACCGCCGCAAAGCTCACCGGGCAAGCGATCAGCGTGAACGGCGGCATCTCCGCCGCATGACCATGTGGCGGTGGCCGCCGGCCGCCGCCACATCCGGACGTCACCGCCATCTCTCGTGCGGCGTTCGTCTCCTCTTCACCGTCCCCGGCTCGCGCGACTGCTCCAGCCGTATCTCCATCCCGCCGGGGCCCGTCGGCACGTTTCCCAACACGTGTGCGGAAAGACAGGAATCATGACCAGCGAGTGCAACATAGGACACTACGCCCGTCGGCAGATCGACCAGTTCTATGCCGAGGGACTGTGGGCGGCCGAGAACTTTACGGACGTGCTGCGCGCACGGGCCGAGCGTGAGGGAGATCGGACCTTCGTCACGGACGGTACCTTCACGCTGTCGTTCGCCGCAGTGGCGGACCGTTCGGAGCGTCTGGCCGTGGGGCTGCACAGGCTCGGTCTACGTCGTGGGGATCGGGTCGCGGTGCAGATGCCCAACTGGGCGGAATTCGTCGTCATCGCTTCGGCGTTGGCCCGGATCGGCGCGGTGATGGTGCCGATCATGCCGATCTACCGCTCGGACGAGGTATCCCATGTGGTGGCCGATGCCGAGATCCGTACGGCGATCGCGCCGGTGAGATTCAAGGGTTTCGACCACATCGCGATGTTCGAGGACATCCGGGGCCGGGGCGGCATGCTCGAATCGATCATCGCGGTCCGTGCGGAGTCGCAGGACCGTGAGGCACTGCTCGCACGTGACATCCGGTTGCTCGACGACCATTTCGTGGACGATCCCGACATCGATGCCGACGCCGAGATCGGTGCACGCGTCCATCCCGACGATCCGTTCGTGATCGTCTACACGTCGGGCACCACGGCACGGCCCAAGGGATGTGTGCACACGTTCAACACCTACGCCGCGAGTGCCCGGTCCCTGCAGGCCGCGTTCGGGCACAGCAGCTCCGACGTGCAGTTCGGGCCCTCGCCGATCACACATACCACCGGCTTGCTCACCAGTGTTCTGCTCCCACTGTTCAGCGGTGCGGCAACGCATCTCATGGCCGAGTGGGATCCGGTTCGCGCGTTGGCCGAGATCCGGGACTTCCGATGCACGGTCTCGGTCACCGCGACCACCTTCCTGCAAACGCTGTTGACGGCCGCCGACGACGATCCGAACGCGGATCTGTCGTCGTTGCGGGTGTGGGTGTGTGCGGGATCCCCGATCCCGGCCGCAGTGGTGGAGAAGGCGACCACTAGGCTGCCCACTGCCGCCGTCCTGTCGTTGTACGGGCGGAGCGAGAACCTGCTGACCACGACCTGCACGGTGGACGACGATCCGCGTCGGGCAATCACCTCCGACGGTTCCGCACTGCGGGGAATCGAGGTCAGGATCGTCGACGAGGAAGGGCGGGAGGTGCCGAGGGGCGGCCAGGGCGACATCGCCTATCGCGGTCCCTCGCACATGATCGAGTACCTGAACCGCCCGGCGGAGACCGCCGAACTGTTCACCCCCGACGGCTTCTCGCGCTCCGGTGACCTCGGGGTGATGGATGAGGACGGGTTCGTGCGGGTCACCGGCCGGACCAAGGACATCGTGATCCGCGGCGGCATGAACATCAGCGTCCGAGAGGTCGAGGACAAGCTGGCCGCCCACCCCGATCTGATCGCGGTGGCCGTGGTGGGGATGCCGGACGAGCGTCTGGGGGAGAAGGTGTGCTGCTATGTGGTGCCCGCCCCGGGGCACACGGCGCCCACCGTGGAAGATCTGCGTGCCTACCTGCTGGAACGCGGGGTGGCCGTGCAGAAGACTCCCGAGCGGGTGACCGTTGTCGATCGACTTCCGATGACCGCTACCGGCAAGATCCAGAAGCACGTGCTGCGGGAATGGGCTGCAGCCGGAAACTCGCAGCCGGCCGCGCCGTAGCCCGCCGCGGACGATCAGGAGAAGCGATGCCGGTGTCGGCGGAGGTGGGAACATGAAAGCCGTTGTGATGGACGCTTTCGGAGACGCGGATCAGCTGCGGCCGCGCAGCGTCGCCGATCCGGAATCCCGGCTCGGCTGGGTGACGGTCGAACTGCGGGCGAGTGCGCTGAACTGGCACGACGTGCTGGTTCGTCAGGGGCGGTACGGATCGCCCCTTCCACATGTACCCGGCGCGGACGGCGCCGGAGTGCGTGCCGATACCGGGCAGGAGGTGGTGATCCTCCCCTCACTGTTCTGGGGTGAGCGAACCGACGCGCCGTCGGCGAGTTTCGAGATCCTCGGTGATCAGCGGCCCGGTACCTATGCCGAGTACGTCAGCGTTCCCGAGGAGTGCCTGGCACCACGGCCCAAGGGTTTCTCCTGGGCCGAGTCGGCAGCGCTGGGGTTGGTGGGGGTGACCGCCTATCGTGCGCTGGTCACCCGCGCCGCGCGACGCCCGCACGAGTCACTCCAGATAGTCGGGGGCCGCGGGGGGGTGACCACCAAGGCGTCGGCCGTGGCGGGCCCCCGCGGCGCGCCCCCCGGGGGAACCGGGGGCACCCCCGCG
>NZ_JARWRU010000492.1 GCF_029867845.1 Nocardia farcinica
GTCCACGCCACCGGGGCCACCCGCCAGGCGGGCTCGCGCAGTCGCTCGCGACCGACCAGCAACTCGAAGGTGATCCACACCACACCGTAGAGCGCGGCCACGGTCGCCAGTAACCAGCCGATGGCCACCACCGTGAACGGCAGGAAGTGCAGTGGATAGAAGACGAGCGCGGCGAAGGGCGGATAGGTGAACGGCAGCGGGAAGTCGGGCGTCTTCTCGGCGTAGGTGAAGTCGTAGAGCCGGTCGGTGCCGAAGGACGCCGAACCGTCCACGTAGACGTGCAGGTCGACCAGGTTCATCCCGTTGTGGGACAACAACATCCACAACATCCGGGCCAGCACGGACAGTCCGAGCAGCACCACCGCCACTCGCCATCGGATAGCGGCCGGACGTTCGTCCGTCCGATCGCTGGTTCGGTTCAAGGCGCCGGCTTTCGGGGTGTGGAGGGGCGGTCGCGAAGGTATTTGCGATGTTCGGCGCACACGAGCCGAAGCGCTGACTAGATTAACCGGACGTCACCGGAGCACTCGTCCGGCCTGTCACCGCCGAGCAACCTCACCGGTAACATTTGCATCAACTTTCACTCCAGCACCACGGAGACAAACTACTCTCCGGTAATACCGAGCCTTCAAGATCGGCTCACCGGAGCGCGGCGGCTGTACAAGCCGGTACCCATGTACTTAGAGTGACCCGGAAAACAACGGGCCCCGTGCTCGTTGCACCCCAGATGTACCCGAGGTAAGGACGGCAAGACCAGTGCTTCGCACCCGAGGATCGCGGATCGCCATGACCGCACTCGCCCTGGCGGCGAGCGCTTCGCTCGCCATGCCGGCCGCAGTAGCCGCGCCGGACACCGCCCCTGCCGCGGCCACCCACAGCGTTCCGATGGTGCCCGAAGGCGTGCCGGTCGACGCGATCGCCGCGTTGGCCCCCGCCATCGCGGGCGCCATCGCGGGTCCGGCGGACATCGCCGACGGCCCGCAGGCTGCCATCCTGGCGCAGGCTCGCGCTCTGCTCGCCACGCTGAACCTGCCGCCGCAGATCAAGTCGACGCTCGAGCGGATCATCACCTTCCTCGACGGCAGCGGCGGCGGCGGCCCCGACCTGCCCGAGGACGGCCCGGTCATCGCGCAGTTCCTGTACCCGAGCATCGGTAAGGCCTGCATCAGCGACTCCGGCGATTCGATCGGCACCGCCCTGGCCGTCACCGGCCCGGCCGAGCTGCCGCCGCCCGGCCCGAAGGAGGGCCAGACCGGCTTCGTGTTCACCGCGCTGGGCACCAAGTCGCCCACCGAGGTGCAGGACCCGCCGCTCACCGTGCAGTGGCTGAACCTGGACACCCGCCAGTCCGGCGTCGCCCAGCTGACCGACGAGGCCAAGATCAACCCGGACGGCCCGGCCACCCTGTCGGCGATCGTCGACACCGGCCACGGCCGGATCGCGGCGGTCATCGGCGGCTCGCTGACCACGCAGGCCGAGGACGCCGATCCGCGCACCTGCTCGTTCCTGCCGACCATCGGGTTCTTCACCGCCTGATCGCGTTCCGCACGAAGCCCCGCCGCCCGGACCGGGGGCCGGGGGGGGTGGGGTTGGAGGGGGGCGGGCGCGGGGCGGGGGGGCG
>NZ_JARWRU010000493.1 GCF_029867845.1 Nocardia farcinica
CTTCCGGCGGGGCCGGCGGCGCCGGCCCCGCCCTCCTCCCTGGGCCCCGCCGGGGGGTGGGGGGGGGGCGCACCGGCGGTCGATGCGCGCGACGATTCGGACCTAGGGTGAGCAGGTGGCAATAACGGTTCTCATCGCCGACGACCAGGCGATGGTGCGGCAGGGGTTCGGGGCCTTGCTGGCCGCGCAACCCGACATCAGTGTGGTTGGTGACGCCCCGGACGGGAAAGTGGCCGTCGCCGAGGCGAAACGGCTGCGCCCGGACGTGGTGCTGATGGACGTGCGGATGCCGGAGATGAACGGGCTCGACGCCGCGCGCGCCATCCTGTCCGCGGGCGGCGACCCGCCGACCAGAGTGCTCATGCTCACCACCTTCGACATCGACGACTACGTCTACGAGGCGTTGAACCTGGGCGCCAGCGGATTCCTGCTCAAGGACGCGCCCGCCGACGAGCTGGTGCGCGCGGTGCGGGTGGTGGCGGCCGGTCAGGCGCTGCTGGCGCCGACGGTGACCCGCAGGCTCATCGAGGAGGTCACCCGCAGGCGGGCGGGCACGCGCAGACGCACCCCGGAACTGGACTCGCTCACCCCGCGCGAACGCGAAGTGCTCGAACTGGTCGCGCGCGGGATGTCCAACGCCGAGATCGCCGAGGCGTTGTTCGTGGCCGAGCAGACCGTGAAGACCCATGTCTCCAAGGTCTTCTCGAAACTGCATCTGCGCGACCGGGCGCAGGCGGTGGTGCTGGCCTACGAGTCGGGCCTGGTGTCCCCCGGCTGAGCGGACAGCTTGCCGATGTTCGGCCGGGCCGCGATCACCGGCTCGGTGGCGGGGCAGTTGCCGCT
Organism: Nocardia farcinica; assembly: GCF_029867845.1. Classification (GTDB taxonomy): domain Bacteria; phylum Actinomycetota; class Actinomycetes; order Mycobacteriales; family Mycobacteriaceae; genus Nocardia; species Nocardia farcinica_A. The sequence continues at coordinate 844 of NZ_JARWRU010000493.1, forward strand.
GCGGGTCTCCTGCAGATGCGCGCCGAGCACAGCGGCCAGGTTGTCGAGCATCCGTGTGGCCGAGACGAAGTCGCCGTCGTCGGCCTGCGCGGCCATCGCCACCGCGACATAGCCGTCGCGGGCGGGCACCAGGCCGAACTGGCGGACCAGATAGATGCCGGTGTCGTCGTCCGGTCCCCAACCACCCTTGAAGATCGCGCCGTCCAGGGTGCCGAGACCCCACCGCTGTTCGTCGGTGATGTGCGACATCAGCTCGGTCACCGTCGCGGTCTGCGGCAGGCACGGCAGCTGGGAGGCGAACCGGACCTGGTCGACCAGCGACCACTCGGTGGCTCCGAAGGCGTCGTTCTCGACCGTGGTGTGTGGCCACGGCCCGCCGGGCATGACGTCGTCTGCCTCGTCGAGCACCTGCTGAACCGCCTGCGCCGCATCCGATCCCAGCGAACTCCACAGCGTGCCCGCCGCGGCGTTGTCGGAATAGGTGATCGCGGCCTCGGCGTAGCCGTCGAGCAGGCCGTCGGGGTCGTTGCGCAGCGCGGCCACCGCGATCGGGACCTTGATGGTCGACCAGGCCAGACCGGTGGTCAGCTCACCCATCACGGTGGCGCGGCTGCCGCCGACGGGCATGACCGCCAAGCCGAGCTCGCCCGGCGTGAGGCTCTCCAACAGGGTGAAGTCGGCGGCCAGCCCCTCGGGCTGTCCGCCGTTGGTGGCGCGCGAGTCCGCCTGGCGCGCCATCGCGACCGCGGCCGGATCGGCGTCGACCCTGTCGGCGAGCAGGCCACAGGAGGCGACAGCGAGCACCGTCAGTGCGAGCCCTCCGTGAAAAGCCGACCTGAATACCGACGATCTACGAGCCGACTTCACGAACCGCGAACCTCCACACCACCCGCGCGCTTTCCACGGTGGTGGCACAACACCCGAACCGACCCGAATGGCCGCCCGCCGCCCGGGTACGCACCTCGTGACCGCACGTCCGGGACATCGACGCGACGACGGTGCGCACAGGATAGTTTTCCCGATCGGCGCGAGAAAATCTAACGGAACCGCGATCGGCGCTCGGCGGTAGGCTTCTACCTGGAAGGAAGGGGGTCGCCTTGCTCGGACAGGGTGAGGTGTTCGCGGGCTACACCGTCGAACGGTTGCTCGGACAGGGCGGTATGGGCTCGGTCTATCTCGCCAGGCATCCCCGCACGGGAAAGCGCACCGCGCTCAAGCTGCTCAGTCCCGACCTGTTCACCGACCAGAAGGTGCGCGCGCGCTTCGAGCGCGAGGCCGACCTGGCCGCGCAGCTCGACCATCCCGGCATCATCGCCGTCTACGACCGCGGCTCGGAGAACGGCCAGCTGTGGATATCCATGCAGTACGTCGACGGGGTGGACGCCGCGTCGGTGGACGTGCGCACGCTGCCGCCCGAGCGCGCCGTGCAGATCGTCGAGGGCGTGGCCGAGGCACTGGACTACGCGCACGGCCGCGGGGTGCTGCACCGCGACGTCAAGCCGGCGAACATCCTGCTCGCACGGGCGGGCACCGGCAAGGGTGAGCGAGTCTTCCTCAGCGACTTCGGCATCGCGCGGCTGCGCGAGGACACCACCCACCTCACCCAGACCGGCATGTTCACCGCCACGCTCGCCTACGCCTCGCCGGAACAGATGACCGGCGCGCCGCTGGGCAACCGCAGCGATCAGTATTCGCTGGCCTGCGCCCTGTACTGGCTGCTCACCGGCGTCGGCCCGTTCGACGCCGACAATCCCGCCGACATCATCCACGGCCACCTCAACCTGGCCGCGGTTCCCGTCAGCCACCGCCGTCCCGGCCTCAACCCGGCCATGGACCTGGTGGTCGCCGCGGGCATGGCCAAGCTCCCCGAGCACCGTTACCGCACCTGCGCCGAGTTCGCCGCCGCCGCCCGCGCCGCCCTGACCGCCTCCGGTCCGCCCCCGCTGCCCGCTCCGGTCTATCCTCGGCCTCCGGTCGTCGCACAGCCCCATCCCGGCTATCCGCCCGCCGTCGCGCCGGCCGTCCCGCCGGGCGTGCCGGGTCCCCGGGTCGTGCAATACCAGGTGCCGCCGCCCGCGCAGGTGCCGATCCAGTCCCCGCCGATGCCGCAGGTGCCAGGGCAGGCCGCGCCCGGCGTCCCGCACCCTGCCCAGCCGGTCCCCGGTCCGGGGGGCCACCAGCCCGTGGCCCACCCGGCCGGCCGGAGCCCCCAACCGGCCGTGGCCGCGGGAGTCCCGGCG
>NZ_JARWRU010000494.1 GCF_029867845.1 Nocardia farcinica
AATCCGTCACGGTCGCGGCCGCTTCCGTGGCCCGCGCGGACGCCTCGGCCGAATCCTTGTCCGCGACGCCGGATTCGGTGGCGCCACTCACAGCGTGGCCTCGTCTTCGCGCAGCACGCGGGTGGTGCGCTCACCGGCGGCGCCCCTGCCGGAGACATCCGCGCCGACCGCCGGATAGCGCAGGTAGCTCAGGCGCGAGGCCTCGTAGCGGCCGCGCCGGATGCCGTCGAGCACCATGCCCGCGGTCCAGGCCAGGCTGCCCAGCAGCAGCAGCGTGAAGCCGAGGAACAGGGTCGGGAAGCGCGGCACCTCGCCGGTGCGGGTGAACTCGATGACGATCGGCGTCGTCAGGATCACCGACAGCAGCCAGGCCAGGGTGCCCGCCAGGCCGTAGAAGGCCACCGGGCGCTCATGACGGGCCAGGCCGACGATCAGCGAGAGGATCTTGAAGCCGTCGTGGTAGGTGCGCAGTTTGGACTCGCTGCCAGCGGGACGGTCGCGGAAGCCCACCGGCACCGAGGTCTGCGGCACCCGCAGTTGCAGCGCGTGCACGGTCAGCTCGGTCTCGATCTCGAACTCGCGGGAGACAGCGGGGAAGCTCTTGACGAAGCGGCGGGAGAACACCCGGTACCCGGAGAGCATGTCCTCGACGTTCTCGCCGAACACCTTGCCGACCACGCCGTTGAGCACCTTGTTGCCGGTCTCGTGGCCCGCGCGATAGGCCGAGGCGCCCTCGTCCTGCCTGCGCACTCCGAGCACGTGGTCGTACGGGCCCGACAGCAGTTTCTCGATCAGCCACGGCGCGGCCGAGGCGTCGTAGGTGTCGTCGCCGTCGATCATCAGGTAGACGTCGGCCTCGATGTCGGCGAAGGCGCGCCGGACCACATTGCCCTTGCCCTTGGTGTGCTCGTGACGCACGATGGCGCCCGCCTCGAGTGCCCGCTCGACGGTGCGATCGGTGCTCAGGTTGTCGTAGACGTAGACGACGATGCCCGGCACGGCCGCGCGCAGGTCGGTGACGACCTTGGCGACGGCGGCCTCTTCGTTGTGGCAGGGGACCACTGCGGCGATGCGAAGGTCGGTGGAGTCCACCCGGGTCACGATCCTCATCTCGGGGGCGAAGGGGAACACGGGGGAGGGTACACGGCTGGGGTACCGTCGCCGAGGTGTCCTACCCCGACCCCGCTGTCCCACCGGCCGAGCTCTCGGCGGCCGCATCCGCACCCGAACCGGGGGAAGACCGGGTCTGTTCGCGCACCATCGACGCCGCCGCGCTGCGCAAGGGCAGTGCGTTCCTGGTGGTGGGCGGAATCGGTTTCCTCGCCGACGCGGGTATGTACAACCTGCTCGTGTTCTGGGGCGGCGAAGGTGTGATGTATCACTCCCCGCTGCCCGCCAAGATCATCGCGATCGCGTTCGCCACCGTGGTCACCTATTTCGGCAACAAGTGGTGGACCTACGGAAACCGGAAATCGGACAATCCGGTCCGGCAATATCTGCTCTACGCCCTGTTCAATGTCGCCGCGATCGCGTTGCAACTGGGCTGTCTGGCCTTTTCCCGATATGTGCTCGGCCTGTCGACGCCGTTGGCGGACAATATCGCGGGCACATTCGTCGGCCAGGCCGTTGCCGTGGTGTTCCGGTACTGGGCCTATGGCAAGTTCGTTTTCCCCGAGACCGGCGATCGAACCGCCGAGCGCACCGGTCGCTGACCCGCACGCCCCCGCGACGGTTGATATTCTCGGCCACGCCGCGCTCGGCATCCGGGGCGTGTGGTTCGTCCCCGTCGGCACCAAGTTGAATTTCGAGGACTTCATGGACCAGTCGGCTACCAAGGCCGTTTCCGAATCCGATGACCGCCGAATCGCCGCAGCCGCTCCGGCCGCGCTGCGCGTCGACCATCGCGCGCCCGACCGGCTCGTGGTGCAGCGCGGGGTCTTCACCGGTCCCTCGGCCAGGATCAGCGATGAGCTCTACGCGGTCGCCAAGGGCGGGAAGGTGACCCGCGAGCGGCTGTCGATCCAGCTGGACAAGGGTGTCACCCTCCACACCAATACCTACTTCGGCCGGTTCGCGGCCAGCTACTGGCAGCGCTGGACCACCGTCACCGAGGTGACCGTCACCATGGCGCTCGAGGTGGGCCGTCGCGCTCGCGTGCGCCTGGTCGCCTCCGACATCGCCGGGCACCGCCGCATCGTCGACAGCCTCACCACCACCTCCAGCGGTGTGGCCACCCTCAGCGCCCCGCTGAACCAGTTCGTCGACGGCGGCGCGCTGTGGCTCGTGTTCGCCGCGGTCGGCGGCGAGCTCGGCGTCGGGGAGGTGCTGTGGACCACCGCCGCCCCCGAGCGCATCCGCCCGGTCGCCATCGCGATCTGCACCTTCAACCGCGCCGCCGACTGCGCCGAGACGGTCGCCGCGCTGGCGGGCGATCCGACCGTGCTGGCCGCCATCGACGCGGTCTACGTGGTCGACCAGGGCACCGACCTGGTGGCCGATCGCCCCCGCTTCCAGGAGGTCGAGCCCACCTTCGGCGACAAGCTGCGCTACATCCGCCAGCCCAACCTCGGCGGCGCTGGCGGTTTCACCCGCGGCCTGTACGAGGTCTCCGCGGTCAACGAGCACGCCGACGTCATCCTCATGGACGACGACATCCTCTGCGAGCCCGAGACCGTGCTGCGCCTGAACGCCTTCGCCAACATGACGGTGGAGCCGACTCTGGTCGGCGCGCAGATGCTGTTCCTGCTCAATCCCGACTACCTGAACGTCGGCGCGGAGGAGGTGCACCTGGGCGAACTCAGCCACGGCCAGCGGGTGCCCAAGGCGCTGCGCAACACATCCATGCTCAAGAAGAACCAGGAGCGCCGCGTCGACGCGGGCTACAACGCCTGGTGGACCTGCCTGATCCCGGCCGAGGTGGTCGCGAAGATCGGCCTGCCGCTGCCCATCTTCTTCCAGTGGGACGACGTCGAGTACGGCGTGCGGGCCCGCGAGCACGGGTTCGTCACCGTCACGCTGCCGAACGCGGCGGTCTGGCACGCGGACTTCTACTGGAAGGACTTCGACGACTGGGCGCGCTACTTCTCCACCCGCAACTCGCTGATCGTGTGCTCGATGCACACCGATCTGGATGTGGGCAAGATCAGCAAGCAGCTGTTCCGCAATATCGCCGAGCACCTGGTGGCCATGCAGTACGGCCTGGTGCACACCATCCTGCAGGGCATCGAGGACTTCCTCGAGGGTCCGAAGGTGCTGCGTGACGGCGGCATCGCCGCGCTGGCCGCCGCCCGCGCCGAGCGCGCCGACTACCCGGAGACGATCAAACATCCCGCGGCCACCGCGCCGGTGAACCAGGCCGAGATCACCGTCCGCCGGGCGATCGGCGAGCCGAGCCGCCCGCTGCTGGTGCTGATCAAGCGGGCGCTGGACCAGTGGTTCGGGCGCACCCAGCACGGCCTGATCGGGGTCACCCGCGAGGACGCGCACTGGTGGCACGTCTCGCTGTTCGACCACGTGGTGGTCACCGACGCCTCCCAGTCCGGCGTGCGCATCCGCCGCCGCGACAAGGCCAAGGCCAGGGCGCTGCTGCTGCGCACCGTCCGGGTGCTGCGCCGGCTGCGCAAGGAACTGCCCGCCCTCCAGGAGCAGTACCGCGCGGCCGTGCCCGAGCTGACCAGCCGCGCCAATTGGGAGCGGCTCTACGGGATCAAGGCCGACTGATCATGGCCGCGACTCCGGCCCCGGTGCTGGGCGGACGATGTTGCGGAGACAACGCGACGAACTGGTGAAAGCCGGCATCCTCGCGCCGGTCGGCAGGGCCGGATTCGACAACTGGAAGCGCTCCGCTCGCGGCTGGAGTCGCTACCGGCAGCCGACCGACGGCCGAAAGGGGCAGGGCCGCGTGCGGTGACGCGCGCGGCCCAGCCCGGCGGGGGAGAGGAACAGGTCGGTGGGAAGCGGCCCGTCACC
>NZ_JARWRU010000495.1 GCF_029867845.1 Nocardia farcinica
ACGTCGAAATAAGGCGGTACAAACATCGCTATGTTCAATTGCCTTCAGGCGTGATCGATCGACACAAGATCCGTGGCGGCACGTCGTGCCGTAACCGGCTCCGAGAACACTGCGCTCATGACCCTCCTTCCAGGGACACAACCGTTGGCACTCGCTTCACCCGACATCTTCCGAGTGCCGGGCGCCGAAATGTGGCCGTCTCCGTCACGTCGAGGCTTGTCGTGACGCATGTCACGACTAGAGGGGGCCGACGCCTACGTACCGCGTGCCGCAACGGTTAACCCTCACACCAGGCGTGTCGTGTTCCTTTCGTTACGCAAGCGATAGCTGGGACGCTGCTGGAGTATCGGTCGGCCGACCAGCCAGGAGGCGCCGGAGTCGGATGCCGACCGTCCGGTCGGGCGGGGGTGCGGGCGAGCCGGGCGACGACCACGTATGGTGGAGATATTCGGGGGAGTTCCGAGCGCATCGCCGACCCGGCCGTGCCGCCTCCGAATTGCGAACCGGCCGCCTTCTCGCCGGGACAGGAGCGTCCCCATGACGCATGATGACCGTCCGTCGTTCAGCCACCCGCTGAGCGCGGAAAACCAGACCGTGCCAACCGCGCAGGCCGCCGTCGTGCCGCGCCCGGTCTTCAGCAGCCCCGAGACCGCCTCGGCCGGGACCGTCGAACAGCCCGAACACCGCCCGCAGAGCCGCCACCGGGCGTCGGGCGCGCGCCGTTCCCGGCAGTCGTAGCCGCTCGCCCGGCGTTCGTCTCGTCCGACAACCGCTGGTCCGCCGCGGTTCTCCGGTGACGCCGCACACCGTCCGTCGCGTTTCGCGGCGGGCGGTGTGGTGCGTGTCGCAGCAGGAATGCGTGGCCGATCGCGCGGTGTTGCCGCAGGGGAGCCGATCTCGACGCCGATCGGCGCCGACACGGATGGCAGGATTCACGCTATGGCTGATACGAACGCGACCGCCGCGCCGACCGAACTATGGGTCGAGCGCACCGGCACCAGGGCCTACACCGGCCGCAGCAACCGCGGCGCCGAGGTGAAGATCGCGTCGCAGGGGGTGCCCGGCGCGTTCACCCCGGGTGAGCTGCTCAAGATCGCGCTGGCCGCCTGCTCCGGCCTCAGCGCCGACTTCCCGCTCTCGCGCAAGCTCGGCGACAACTTCGACGCCACCATCCGGGTCTCCGGCGACGCCGACCGGGAGAACGAGGTCTACCCGCAGCTCGACGAGGTCTTCGAGTTCGACCTCAGCGAACTCGACGAGCAGGAGCGTGAGCGCCTGCTGGTGACCGTGCAGCGCGCCATCGACAAGGTGTGCACCGTGGGGCGCACGCTCAAGGCGGGCACGAAGGTCACGCTGTCGTTCGACGTCGACACTCTCTGACGCCGTCACTTTCTGTCGCCGACACTGTCCGGCGACGCCCCTGCGACGTCGGCGCCTTCCGGCTCCGCGCGTCCGCGGCGGACCGGCGCGGCGGGCGATGCCCCGGGCGACCCGCTGTCACAAGCGCGTTCGGCGCCCGGCATGCTGCCGGGCATGAGTGAACGCGAGGACGCAGGCGGCCCGGCGCGCCTCAGCGCGTGGGTGCACGGGCGGGTGCAGGGGGTCGGGTTCCGCTGGTGGACCAGGGCCAGGGCGCTGGAACTCGGATTGACCGGCTACGCGCGCAATTCCGCCGACGGCCGGGTCCATGTGGTTGCCGAGGGTTCGCGGACGGACGCCGAGCGGCTGCTCGACCTGCTGCGATCCGGGACAACTCCTGGCCGCGTGGATCTCGTTGTGGAAAGCTGGGAATCCGCGCGGGGAGATTTCACCGGATTCGAGGAGCGCTAGTGGAGGGTGCCATGCCGACGGGGAGGCGGCGGTGACGACGCCGGGGCAGGGTGAGGGGACTCCGCGGGGCTCCGAACCGGATCACACACGACCGGACAGCACAGGACCGGACAGCACGCGACCGGAGGACGCGCGACCGGAGAACACGCCGCAGCCGGGCGAGCAGCCACCGAGTTGGCAACCGCCCCAGCAGCAACCGCAGGCCTGGCAGCCGCCGGAGCTGAACGTGCCCGAGCAGCCGCCGTACGCGGGCAGCATCCAGCGCCAGGAACCGGGCGTGACCCGACCGCGTCCGCCGACGGTCGCCGAGGCCCGCGCGCGGGACAAGGCGCGAAGGGCGGCCTACGAGAAGGCGCGCGCGGAGGCCGCGGCGGCGGCGGCCAAGCGCCGTGCCCGCGACCGGGTGCTCATCGGCGGCGTGGCCGTGGTCGGTGTCGCTGCCCTGGTCGGAGGCGGCTACCTGGCCTATCGCGCGATCAGCGCGCCGGATGTCACCGCCTACTGCGTGAAGACCGAGGACGGCCAGGAGGTCGTGGTCGAGGACACCTACTGCGGCGACGGCAAGCCCGGCTTCGTCGACGGCAACGGCGGTGGTGGCGGCGCGGTGATCATCTGGGGCAGCGGCCCGCAGTACCGCTACTACTACGGCGGCAACAACACCGTGGGCAAGCCGCCCGTCGGCGGCACCACGATCAAGCCCAAGGGCGCCAACATCACCACCAAGTCCGGCACCACGATCCAGCGCGGCGGACTCGGCAGCAAGGTCGGCGGTGGGTCCTGATGCGACGGTTGCGGGGCACGCCCCGTGCAGGCTGGCAGCGCGTCATCGAGGATCAGGGCCTGGTCTACGGCGCGCCCGGTCGCTACGCCGACGGCACACCACGGCCCTACTGGGACGAATCGGTGCACTACGAGTTCGACATGGACGAGATCCTGGCGCTGGAAGCCGATGTGGAACTACTGCACTCGATGTGCCTCAACGCCGTCGAGCACGTGATCCTCACCGAGCGGTTCGCCGATTTCGGCCTGCCCGAGTGGAGCTGGGGGCCGATCGCCGAGTCCTGGCGTCGCGCCGATCCCTACGTCTACGGCCGCTTCGACCTGCGCGACGACGCGCGCCGGGCGGCCAAGCGGCTGGAGTACAACGCCGACACGCCCACCTCGCTGCTGGAGGCGGCGATCGTGCAGTGGCACTGGCTCACCGACACCCACCCCGGCGACGACCAGTGGAACTCTCTGCACGAGAAGCTCGTCGCGCGCTGGGCGGAGTTGCGCAAGCAGGCCGCCGACCCGCAGCTGCACTTCGCCTGGTCGGGCGCGGACGCCTCCGGTGAGGACAACGTCACCACCGCCTACATGCAGGAGACCGCCGCCGAGGCGGGGTTCGACACCATCGCGCTGCCGATCGAGGAGATCGGCTGGGACACCGAGCTGGAACGCTTCGTCGACCTGGCCGAGGCCCCGATCGAGGCGATCTTCAAGCTCTACCCCTGGGAATGGGTGCTCGACGACGAATTCGGCAGACGCGTGGTGAGCAGCCTGCCCGCCACCGCCTGGATCGAGCCGCTGTGGAAGGCGCTGCTGAGCAACAAGGCGATTCTCGCGGTGCTGTGGGAGATGTATCCCGGGCATCCGAACCTGTTGCCCACCTACATCGACGAGCCGCGCGAACTCACCGAGTACATCCGCAAACCCAAACTGGGACGCGAGGGCGCGAACATGACCATCGTCGGCGCGGGCATGGAGACCGCCACCGGCGGCGTCTACGGGGCGGAGGGGTATGTCTACCAACTGCTCGACCCGCTGCCGGAATTCGACGGGATGCGGCCGGTGCTCGGGGCGTGGATGGTCGGCGACGAGTCGGCCGGGCTCGGCATCAGGGAGACCGCCGGCCTGATCACCGACGACGGAGCCGCTTTCGTGCCGCACCGCATCCCCGCGGGCTAGCCGGGGCGCCGATCCGGCCGCTACGGCGCCGCGCGGGTCGCCCTGTCTCGCAGTTGATCCACTTGGTTCGCACACTTATCGGAAAGGATCACGATGACCGCACTCGCCCTCGAATCGGGGTATTGGAGCGCGCTCGGCGAGGGCGTCGGCGCCATCCTGCTCTACGCCGTCGTCGGATTGGCGCTGATGCTCGTCGGTTTCTACGCCATCGATCTGACCACCCCGGGCAGATTGCGCGAGCTCGTCGTCGCGGGCAAGCCGAACGCGATCATCGTCTCGGCCGCCGGCCTGGTCAGCATGGCCTTCATCGTGGTGCTGGCCATCTACTCCTCGGCGGGCAAGCTCGCCGAGGGGCTGATCGCCGCGCTGGTCTTCGGCCTGGTCGGCATCGTGGTGCAGGTGATCTCGGTGCGCGTGCTGGAGCGGGTGTTCGGCATCGACATCGGCGCGGCGATGCACTCCGATGTGCGGACCGCCGAGGTCCTCGTGGTGGCGGCGGCGCACTTCGCCCTCGGTCTGGTCGTCGCGGTGGCGATTCTCTGACCAGGGTTCCCGCGATCTCGGCCGATCCGGCGCGGCCGGAGGCGCCCGCGTCGCTCGGCCGCGTCGCGGTACGGGCAGCGGTGGTGCCCACGTCCCGGCGCGCTCACGGCCCGGCCAGAGCTTTCCGGCCGGGCCGCCGAGGCGGGAAGCTGTCGGCTCAGTGCCCGCGGGCGATCCAGTCCGCCAGCGACGGCTTCTCGGCGCCGATGGTGGTGCCCTCGCCGTGGCCGGTGTGTACCCGTGTCTCCTCGGGCAGGGTGAGCAGCCGGTCGCGGATAGTGTGGATTATTGGGTAGAAAAAACAGAAACACCCCCCCGGACCCCCCCGGGCCCCCCCCCACAACCTGGAACACCAGGT
>NZ_JARWRU010000496.1 GCF_029867845.1 Nocardia farcinica
CCCCCCCCCCGGGGGGGCTCCCCGGCCCGGCGCGCGGCCCGCCGGCCCCGGCAGGCCGCAGGACTCGCCGCGCCCGGTGCGGGTCGCCTTCGCCGCCATGGCCGCGGTGGTGCTGGTGGCCACCGGCTTCGCCTGGCACAGCGTCGACTCCCTGGTCTCCCAGATCGAGCGCATCGGTGACCTCGGACTCGGCGGCGGACGCGACGGCGCGGTGGACATCCTGCTGGTCGGCGTCGACAGCCGCACCGACGCCCACGGCAATCCGCTGACCGAGCGCGAACGCGCCATGTTGCACGCGGGCGACGAGATCGGCACCAACACCGACACTCTGGTGCTGATCCGGGTGCCCAACGACGGCAGTTCGGCCACCGCCATCTCACTGCCCCGCGACTCCTATGTCGACATCCCCGGCCTCGGCAAGGGAAAGATCAACTCCGCCTACGGCATCACCAAGGAGAACGAGCGGCTGGAACTGCTGGACAGCGGCGTCTCGGAGGCCGAGGCCGAGAAGCGGTCGACCAAAGCCGGGCGGCAGGCGCTCGTGGACACCGTGGCCGGGCTCACCGGCATCTCCGTCGACCACTACGCCGAGATCAGCCTGCTCGGCTTCGTCCTGCTCACCGAGGCGGTCGGCGGGGTGGAGGTGTGCCTGAACGCGCCGGTGTACGAGGAGATGTCGGGCGCGGACTTCCCGGCGGGCAGGCAGCGCCTCGACGGTCCGCAGGCGCTGAGCTTCGTGCGCCAGCGCCACGGGCTGCCGCGCGGCGACATCGACCGCATCGTGCGCCAGCAGGTGTTCATGGCAGGCCTGGTGAGCCAGCTGCTCAGCGCCAGGACCCTCACCGATCCGGGCAGGCTCGGCGAACTCGGCGAGGCGGTCGGCCGGACGGTGGTCCTCGACGAGGACTGGGACGTGCTGGCCTTCCTCGGACAGTTGCAGGACCTGTCCGGCGGCCAGGTGAAGTTCGAGACCATCCCGGTGGCGGACCTGAACGGCACCACCGCCGACGGCGAATCCGTGGTGCGGGTGGAGGTCGACGAGGTCAAGGACTATGTCGCCGCCCTGGTCGGCGCGGACGGCGGCAGGGACAGCGCGCCGAAGGAGACCACCGGGGTGATTCCGTCCACGGTGACCGTGGACGTCTACAACGCGAGCGGGGTCGCAGGCCTGGCGGGCGAGGTGTCGCGGACACTGGCGGGCAGAGGTTTTCGCCAGGGTGAGGTGGGGAACTACACCGGGATGGGTGTGACCGGGTCCCGGGTGCTTGCCGCCGACCGTGCGAACGCCGGGGCCGAGGCGGTCGCCGAGGCGCTCGGCGGTCTGCCGGTGGTGGCCGACACGACACTGCCCTCGGGGGTGGTGTCGGTGGTCCTCGCGAGCGACTACAGTGGCCCGGGCTCTCAGGCGGACGAGCTGTTCGACTTCACCCCGTCGTCGACCTCTCCCACGCCGGTGCCACCCGCTCCACCGATCGACGCAGGCCAGGACGGACCGAAATGCGTGAATTGACGAAGACTTCGACACTGACCGAGGCCATCCTGGACCCGATCCTGGCCCAGGACTCGGCGACGCCGCGCATCACCTACTACGACGACGCCACCGGCGCCCGCGTCGAACTGTCCGGCGCGACCCTGGCGAACTGGGCGGCCAAGACCGCCAACCTGATCCGCGACGAGTTCGGCCTGACCATCGGCGCCAGGGTGGCGGTGCTGCTGCCCGCGCACTGGCAGACCGCCGCCGTGCTGCTCGGCTGCTGGTGGGCGGGCACCGAGGTGGTGTTGCACCCCGACCCCGACGCCGATCTGGCGCTGGTCACCCCCGATCGCATCGACGAGGTGAGCGACGTCCCCGAGGTGGCGGCGCTGTCGCTGGACCCGATGGGCGCGCCGGTGCGCGACCTGCCGGTCGGGGTCACCGACTTCGCGACCTCGGTGCGCGCGCACGGCGACCAGTTCATGCCGCGCGGCACCGGTGTCGCGCTGGAGGGCGACCTGGTGGCCGAGGTATTCGACGCCGCCCGCAAGGCGGCGCTGCGCCAGGGCATCGGCCCCGGCGACCGGGTGCTGTCCACCCGGCCGTGGGAGCACGCGAGCGACGTGGTCGACGGTCTGCTCGCGGTGCTGGTGGCGGGGGCCTCGCTGGTGCAGGTCGTCAACCCCGATCCGGCCGCCCGGGCCCGCCGGATCGAGACCGAGCGGGTGACGGTCACCATCGACTGACTCCTACCCCGGTAGGAGCCCGCGATCCGACCGAGGACCGTTTCGCGACACCCGCGACACCCGTACCGTGGTGTCCATCACAGCGGAACGGGGTGGTGGTACATGAGTTCGACGGTGACTCCGACGGCATGGTGGCGGTGGCTGTTCACGCAGGGCGTGCCGAGATTCGTCCTGCGCGGCCAGGCGCGGCGCGGCGATCCCTTCGCCCGGCTGATCGCGGGCGCGGAAGGCATCGACGATCCGTACTCGCTGATCGAAGGCCTGCGCGGGGACAGCCCGCTGATCCGCACCCCGCTGACCTGGACCTCCTTCGACCACGAACTGGTGCGCTCGATCCTGCGCGACAACCGCTTCGGCGTGCAGTCCCCGCAGCACTTCCTGCCGTTCACGGCCGCGCGGGCGCTGATGCCGCGCTCGCCGCTGCCGCCGAGCCCGGTCGAGCCGCCGTCGATGCTGGTGATCGATCCGCCAGAGCACACGACCATGCGCAAGCCGGTGGCCGCGGCTTTCACCCCGCGCGCGGTGAGCAGGCTGCGCGACCGGGTGGCCGAGGTGACCGCCGAACTGCTGGAGCGGCTGCCCGCGGACGGCTCGGCCGACCTGGTGGCGGAATACTCCTCGCAGGTGCCGATCGCGATCATCTCCGAGATGCTCGGCTTCCCCTACGCCGATCGGGACATGTTCCTCGAGTGGGGTGATCTGATGTCGCCGCTGCTCGACCTTGGCATCTCCTGGCGGGTGCAGCGGCGGGCGAACGAGGCCATGCACCGCATGAACGACTATCTCGACGACCACATCGCGACGCTGCGCCGCGAGCCCGGCGAGGACATCCTCAGCTCCCTGGTCACCGCGGGCGAGCTGGACCACGACGCGCTCAAGGCCACCGCGAGCCTGTTGATGGGCGCGGGCTTCGAGACCACGGTCAACCTCATCAGCAACGGCGTGGTGCAGCTGCTCGCCCACCCGGAGCAGCTGGCCCGGCTGCGTGAGGAGCCGGAGTTGTGGCCGAACGCGGTGGAGGAGATCCTGCGCTTCGACCCGCCGGTGCAGATCACCGGCCGGGTGGCGCTGACCGAGCTCGAGCTGGCCGGGGTGCCGCTGCGGCCCGGCCAGGCCGTCACGGTCTCGCTGGCGGGCGCCAACCGCGACCCGAAGGTGTTCGACGACCCGCAGCGCTTCGACATCGCCCGCCCCAACGCCAAGGAGCACCTGTCGTTCAGCAGCGGCATCCACGTCTGCCTCGGCGCGAGCCTGGCCAGGATGGAGGGCGTGTACGCGCTGCGGGCGCTGTTCGAGCGGTTCCCCGGGCTGAGCCTGGCCGCGCCGCCGCGCAGGCGGGAGTTGTTCACCCTGCACGGGTTCCGGCAGCTGCCGGTGCGGCTCGGCACCCGCGCACCCGCCGGGCAGAGCGCCCTGGCCTGACGCACCCGCTCGACGCACCTCCACCCGGCCCGGACCGGCGGGCAGGCTCAGCGGAAGCCGACGGCCTGATCACCCCAGGCGCTGTGCAAGGCATGGTCGGGATCGGGCACCAACCGGTCGATGGCGTCGATGACCAGCGTGTGCCTGGTGGTGGTGTCGTAGGGCCGCCAGTGTTTGGAGCCGTCGAGGGCGGCGGGCACCCCGTGCGTGGCGAAGGCCAGCCAGCGGCGCATCATCCGCCCCGACACCTCGGTGGCCTGCCTGCGCCCGCCCAGCCAGAAGGTCGGGTCCGGGTTCAGGGTGCCGAAATTGCCGAACACATAGGGCACCTCCGTGGCGTGACCCGCGCCGATCCTGGCCGCGCGCAGCATCGGGGTGGCGTGGTCGAAGCGGTAGACCCAGGTCATCGAGTGTGCGGAATGGCCGTCGGCGACCCAGCGGGCGGGCAGCCGGAACGCGGCGTCGGTGGAGATGGCCAGCGCGCCGCGCGGGGTGCTGGGATCGGGGTAGGCAGAGACGATCTCGGCCACCCGCTCGGGCGAGAGGTCGGGGTGGTTGTCGGCCACATCGCGCAGCATCATCGTCACCGCCTGCGGGGTGACCGGCATGATCGGCGAGCGGAACACCTTGAACAGCGAGGCCTCGTCCTTGTTGCTGCCGACGATCAGCGGCACCCGATGTGAGCGGCCGCGCTGGAAGACGTTGATCGGATAGTCCGGCAGCAGCTCGCCGTCGACCACCGGCGCGGCCGCCGGCCTGCCCGGCTCCTTGGTCGGCACCTCGTCGAACAGCACGCCCGCGGCCTCGACCAGCCGTTCCATCGGCAGGTCGGTCAGTTCCGCGGCGCGGCGCGGCGGCAGGTCGAGCATTTCGAGAAAGCGTCGCGCCACCAGTTCGCCGCGCGGGCGCCCGAAGACGGTGGTCGCGGGCGGGCTCTGCGCGATCGCCTTGTGGAACAGCCCCGCCGCGGCCGGTGCGGTGAGCAGCGCCGTCACGCAGCCCGCGCCGGACGACTCGCCGAACAGGGTGACATTGCCGGGGTCCCCGCCGAAGGCGGCGATGTTGTCGCGCACCCACTCGAGTGCCGAGACCTGGTCGAGCAGGCCGAGATTGGCGGTGAACTCCGGCGAGAGCGAACTCAGGTCGAGGAAGCCGAGCACGCCGACGCGGTAGTTGACGGTGACCACGACGACTCCGCCCCTGGCCGCCAGTTCCCGCCCGTCGTAGATCGCCTGCGCGGCCGAGCCGAGGCAGTAGGCCCCGCCGTGCAGCCAGACCATGACCGGGCGCGGCCCGTCCGCACCGGGTTCGACCGGGGCCCAGATGTTGAGCCACAGGCAGTCCTCCCCCATTCGCAGCGCGGGGTCCACCGGGACCATCGGCCCGAGCGACTGCGGGGCGATGTCGCCCACGGTGCGGCAGTCGCGCACGCCGTCCCAGGGCTGGGGCGGGCGCGGCGGACGCAGCCGGTGCGGGCCGGTGACGGGGGCGCCGTAGGGGACGCCGCGCCAGACGGCGATCGGACCGGCGAGTTCGCCGCGGACGCGGCCGCTGTGGGTGTGCGCGATCGGGCCGGATTCGTCGAGCCGGATACCCGCCTCTCGGTCGGTTCGTGTCGCCATCACGCACCTCCTGGTGTCCGCGGTGGGCACCGCGGCGGCGACGGCGAGCACGCCGCCGGCGAGGGCGGCGTCGGCGCGCCACATCCACGGGGCCCGCACTGCATGATCTCTCTTTCGAGGGTACGTCCACGGACGACCGTTC
>NZ_JARWRU010000497.1 GCF_029867845.1 Nocardia farcinica
GGGCCTTGCTTTGGGGGGGGAGGGGCGGGGAACCGGGTTTGATTCTCGTTCTGGGGGCCACGTTCGGTTGCATCCGCCCGGGGGGGGGGGGCCGCGTGCCTGCTCAGCGCCTGCGGCGCGAACGGGGACTCCCCCGCCACCGCCGACCCCGCGCCCGACCGCCCGCTGCGCGGCACCACCTGGGCGGTCACCGAGGTGCTCGGCACCGACGAGGCACTCGACCCGGTGGCCGCGCAGGCCCACCTGCTGATCGCCGAGGACGGCGCGGTGTCCGGCTCGGCCGGCTGCAACAACCTGATCGGCACCGCGACCGTGCGCGACGAGACCGCGACCACCGCGACGATCGACTTCCGGGTCGGGACCACCCGGATGATGTGCGAGCCGGAGCGGATGGCCGTCGAGAACGCGGTGCTGTCGGTGCTCATCGAGAACACCGAGGCGGCGATCTCCGGCGACCGGCTCACCCTCTCCCGCAAGAGCGGTATCGGGCTGGTGCTGAGCGCCGAGTAGTTGCTCCGGGGCCACCGGCCTCGGGCACAGGCGGGCCGACTCCCTCCGCTGGACCAGCCGGGCACCCGCGCGACGACTCCGAGCGGGTCGAGAGACGACTCGGCCCGGTACCCCGCTCCAGGAGATACCGGGCCGATCCGTTCAGCCGTGTCGGGCCGATCAGGGCAGCGGGCCGCCCGCGGCGATGGCCGACAGGGTGGCGAACTCGTCGCCCTTGAGCGAGGCTCCGCCCACCAGCGCGCCGTCAACATCGGGCTGGGCCACCAGCTCGCCGACGTTCTTGGCGTTCACCGAACCGCCGTAGAGCACGCGCACCTGCGCGGCCACCTCCGGCGAGGCCAGCTGCGCCAGCTCCGCGCGGATCGCGCCGCACACCTCCTGCGCGTCGGCCGCCGAGGCGACCTTGCCGGTGCCGATCGCCCACACGGGTTCGTAGGCGATGACGACCTTCGCGATCTGCTCGGCCGACAGGCCCTTCAGCGAACCGCGCAACTGCTCGAGGTTGTACTCGACGTGCGTGCCCGCCTCGCGGACGCCGAGGCCCTCACCGATGCACACGATCGGGGTGAGGCCGTGTTCGAGCGCCTTCCTGGCCTTGCCGAGCACCGTGGCGTCGTCCTCGTTGTGGTACTGACGACGCTCCGAGTGCCCGACCACCACATAGGTGCAGCCCAGCTTGGCGAGCATGCTCGCGGCGATCTCACCGGTGTAGGCGCCCGATTCGTGCACCGAGACGTCCTGCGCACCGTAGGTGAGCAGCAGCTTGTCGCCCTCCACCAGCGTCTGCACGCTGCGCAGGTCGACGAACGGCGGGATCACCGCGACGTCGACCTTCTCGAAGTATTTCTCCGGCAACGCGAAAGCGATCTTCTGCACCAGGGCGATGGCCTCGAGGTGGTTGAGGTTCATCTTCCAGTTGCCGGCGATGAGCGGCTTACGTGCCATTCAGCGGCCCTCCAGGGCAGTGTCTTCCAAAACCCGGATACCGGGCAGTTCCTTGCCCTCCAGGTACTCCAGCGACGCGCCGCCGCCGGTGGAGATGTGCGAGAAGCCGTCCTCGGGAAGTCCGAGCGCGCGCACGGCCGCGGCCGAGTCGCCACCGCCGACGACGGTGAACGCGCCCTTGCCGGTGGCGGTCACGATCGCCTCGGCGACACCGCGGGTGCCCGCGGCGAACTTCTCGAACTCGAACACGCCCATCGGGCCGTTCCAGAACACCGTCTTGGCCTCGGTCAGCAGCGCGGCGAACCGCTTCACCGACTCGGGACCGATGTCCAGGCCGAGCCAGCCGTCCGGGATCTCGTTGGCCGCCACGACCTTCGAGTCCGCGTCGGCGGCGAACTTGTCGGCCACCACCACATCGTGCGGCAGGTGGATGACATCGGCGTAGCGCTCGAGCAGCCCCTTGCAGGTGTCGATCATCTCTTCCTGCAACAGCGAACCGCCGACCGAAAGGCCCTGGGCCGCGAGGAAGGTGAAGCACATGCCGCCGCCGATCACCAGGGTGTCGACCTTCGGCGCCAGCGCCTCGATGACGGCCAGCTTGTCGGAGACCTTCGAGCCGCCGAGCACGACCGCGTAGGGCCGCTCGGTGTTGTCGGTCAGCCTGGCCAGCACGTCGACCTCGGCGGCGACCAGCGTGCCCGCGTAGTGGGGGAGCAGCTTGGCCACGTCGTAGACCGAGGCCTGCGCGCGGTGCACCACGCCGAAGCCGTCGGAGACGAACGCGCCGTCGTCGCCGACCAGTTCGACCAGGGCCGCGGCAAGCTTGCCACGCTCGCCCTCGTCCTTGCTGGTCTCGCGGGGATCGAAGCGCACGTTCTCCAGCAGCAGCACGTCGCCGTCGGTGAGGCCCTCCGAGCGCGAGAGCGCGTCGTAGCCCACCACGTCGCCGGCCAGCTGGACGTTGCGGCCGAGCAGCTCGGCCAGCTTCGCCGCGACCGGGGCGAGCGAGTACTTCGGGTCCGGCTCGCCCTTGGGACGACCCAGATGCGCCGTGACGACCACCTTCGCACCGGCCTCGACCAGCGCCTTCAGCGTCGGGATCGAGGCGAGGATCCGCCCGGGATCGGTGATCTGCCCGTTGTCGTCGAGGGGGACGTTCAGGTCGGAGCGCACCAGCACGCCCCGACCTTCGACACCCTCGTTCAGCAGATCCTGGAGTGTCTTGACAGCCATGCGATCAGAGGGACTTCGCGACGAGACCGATCAGGTCGGCCAGGCGGTTGGAGTAGCCCCACTCGTTGTCGTACCAGGACACGACCTTGACCTGGTCGTCGATGACCTTGGTCAGCGGCGCGTCGTAGATCGAGGAGTGCGGATCGGTGACGATGTCGCTGGAGACGATCGGGTCGGTGTTGTACTTCAGGATGCCCTTGAGCGGACCCTCGGCGGCGGCCTTCATCGCGGCGTTGATGTCCTCGATGGTGGCGGACTTGGCCAGGTTGGCGGTCAGGTCGGTGACCGAGCCGGTCGGGACCGGGACACGCAGCGCGTAGCCGTCGAGCTTGCCCTGCAGCTCGGGCAGCACCAGGCCGATGGCCTTGGCGGCGCCGGTGCCGGTGGGCACGATGTTCAGCGCGGCGGCGCGGGCGCGACGCAGGTCGCTGTGCGGGCCGTCCTGCAGGTTCTGGTCCTGGGTGTAGGCGTGGATGGTGGTCATCAGGCCCTTGACGATGCCGAATTCGTCGTGCAGGACCTTGGCCAGCGGGCCGAGGCAGTTGGTGGTGCACGAGGCGTTGGAGATGATGTTCTGGCTGCCGTCGTACTTGTCGTCGTTGACGCCCATCACGATGGTGATGTCCTCGCCCTTGGCCGGGGCGGAGATGATGACCTTCTTGGCGCCGGCGGCCAGGTGGCCCTTGGCCTTGGTGGCGTCGGTGAAGATGCCGGTGGACTCGACGACCACGTCGACGCCCAGGTCGCCCCACGGCAGCGCCGCCGGGCCCTCCTTGATGGCCAGCGCCTTGATCCGCTGGTCGCCCACCACGATGGTGTCCTCGCCGTCGAGCGAAACGTCCTTGGGCAGACGGCCCAGGATCGAGTCGTACTTCAGCAGCGTCGCGAGACTCGCGTTGTCGGTGAGGTCGTTGACCGCGACGATCTCGATGTCGGTGGTGCCCAGCGCCTTCTGCGCCTCCACCGCCCGGAAGAAGTTGCGTCCGATACGGCCGAAGCCGTTGATGCCTACCCGGACAGTCACGTTATCGCTCCTCAGCTTTCAAGCGGATAAATTCCGATGCGCCGTCCACCCTAATCGGAGGGGCACACCTCTCCGACACGCGCCTGCGATTCGTGAGGGCTCACACCCGCCGCGAGCACGGCCGATGGAGGTTTTCACACCGCCGAGGCGAATATTCGGTGGCGTCGCGCAGCGGTCCGGCGGCATGATCGCGGCGATGAGTACCGACCAGTCGCCCTCGTCCGCGGTCCTCGTACGGCCGGCGACCGCCGCCGACATCCCGTCCGCCGCCCGCACCCTCGCCCGCGCCTTCGCCGACTACCCGTGGACCAGGCACGTGACCGACGCCCGCGACCACGAGCGGCGGGTACTGGCCGTGCAGGAACTGTTCCTCACCCACGTCGGGCTGCCGCACGGCCGGGTCTGGGTCACCGACGACCACACCGCCGTCGCGGTCTGGACCACCCCCGACGTCGATCTCGGCCCGGTCTTCGCCGACCTCGCCCCGCGACTGGCCGAACTGGCGGGTGAACGGGCCGCCGCGCAGGAAGCCGCCGAGGCGGCATTGGCGCCGTAC
>NZ_JARWRU010000498.1 GCF_029867845.1 Nocardia farcinica
GGGGCGCCGGCGCGGGGGGGGGCGGGGGGGGCGGCGGGGGGGGGGCGGGCCCGGCGCCGCCGCGGCGCGGGGCTGGGCGTGGCGTCCGGGGCCGGCGTGCGGCCGGGGTCGGCGGGCGGCGGCGCGTCGGAGGGGCGCGGCGCCGAGGTCGTCGGCGTGGCCGAGGCGTCCGTCCTCGGTGTCCCGGTGTCCGTGCTGCCACACGCGGCGAGCGCGGCCACCGCGCAGAATGTGAGCACGGCCTGTAGGTGTCGTCGAGTTCGCATCGCTCCGCCTCGTGTCGTGATGGTCCGTTGCCCGATGTATCGGCAACTGCCCGAGCCCATTACCGATGCAAGCCCCCTGACACTCGAGGTCTTGCGGCACCGGGAAGCACGCAGCGGCGCCCGGCGAATGCCGCGACC
Source organism: Nocardia farcinica (assembly GCF_029867845.1). GTDB lineage: Bacteria > Actinomycetota > Actinomycetes > Mycobacteriales > Mycobacteriaceae > Nocardia > Nocardia farcinica_A. The sequence goes on from NZ_JARWRU010000498.1 coordinate 405, forward strand.
AGCGCCGTCGCCGTCAGCGCCGCCGCCGCCCCGACCGGAGCCGACACGCCGAACCCGAGCGCCAACCCGGCCGCGCCAAGCGCCGGACCGGCGGCCGCGCCGACGTTCAACGCCGCCGTCGCATACGAACCGCCCATCGTCGGTGCCCCCGTCGCCGCGTACAGCACCAGCGCCACCACCGTGCCGCCCACGGCGAACGCCGAAATCCCCTGCGCGAGGGCGAGAACGAACAGGGCGGCGGGCGAACCCGCGAACACCATGAGCGCCAGCCACCCCGCCAGCAGCAACGGCCCGCCGACGGCGAGCACGACACCGGGTTGCCGATCGGACATCCGCCCCGCGATCGTCACGCCGAGGAACGACCCGACTCCGAAGAGCACCAGCACCACGGAGACCCACACCTCGCCCAGTCCCGCCGACTCGGTCACCAGTGGCGCCACGAAGGTGAAGGCCGCGAACGTCCCGCCGTTGACCAGCGCGCCCACCGCCATGGCCAGCGCGAGCCCCGGCTCCCGCAGTTGTCGCAGTTCCGCCGCGAGCGCGGGCACACCACCGTCACCGGCGGCCGTGTTCGCCACACCCCGCAGAATCCCGACAGCGGCGGGCACACACAGCAGACCGACGGCCCAGAACGTCGCGCGCCACCCGAGCGCGGCGCCAACCAGAGCCCCGGCGGGCACACCCCCGACCATGGCGAGCGTCGTCCCCGAGAGCAGGACCGCCACCGCCCGCCCCTTCCGGTCCTCCGCGACCAGGTTCGTCGCGGTCGCGAGCGCCACCGCCAGAAAGCCGGCATTCGCCAGCGCGGCCACCACGCGGCCGACCAGCACCACCGCGAACACCGACGTGACCGCGGAGATCACATGACATCCCGCGAACACCAGCAGGCAGACGAGCAACGTGCGCCGAGGCGGCCACCGCCGCGCGAATGCCGCCATCAACGGCGCGCCGACCACCATGCCGAGCGCGAACGCGGTGGTCAGCAGGCCCGCGGCGCCGACGGACACCGCGAGGTCGGCGGCGATGGCGGGCAGCAGGCCCGCCAGCATGAATTCCGAGGTGCCCATGACGAAAACCGCCAGGGCGAGCAGATAGAGAGCGAAAGGCATCGAGTACTCCGAGGTGAGAGGACGACGAAGGTCTTCGCGTCACCACGGCCGGCTCCGCACGAGCCACACCCCGCCCACACGGGCCGGGGTCGACATGTTGTCCAGGGCTCAGGGGCCGACGGTGGAACCGCCGGCCCCCGATGTGTCCGATTCGGGACTCGACATGCGCCGGACTCTACCCAGCCCCCTCCACGGTTGTCGCCCGATTTTTCGAGCGCGCGGAACAGCCCGGGCCCGGGATCGACCGACCGAGCGAACGGAACCGATCCGCACCCCCGCGCGTCAGACATGAACAGGACCACTTCCAGGAGGCGATCACGGTGGAAGCGAACCAGACCGGCGCCGGGCACAACGCTGCCGGAACGAATTCAGCTCTGCTACAGGTGAATCCGCGCGCACTGGCCGAACTCGACAGCGCCTGCACGGACCTGATCGAAGCCCTCGCCACCGCACAGGACCGAGCCCACGCGTTGAGCACACTCGCCACGTGGGGGTTGGGTGAAGCCGATCCTTCACTCCGCGCGGCCCAGGCGCTGGTGCGCATCTTCCGTGAGAAAGCCGCGGGCGGTCCCGGCGACGCCCACTCCGCGCTGGGTGATCACCTCGCCGAAGCAGCGTAACGGCGCGGACTGCACACCGCCGGCGCGCCGGCGCTCCCCCAGGCCGACGAGACGTTCGCCCAGCAGTTCGGGCAACTCGACACCTGATCCCCCCGGCCCGGCCCAACCGCCGTCGTCCGACCCTGACGGGCCCGTGAGCCGCCGATCCGCTCGATTCCGATTTCTTGTTCCATCTGCTCGGAACCCGGGCGCCGAATATCCGGTGTGAATCCCATCAACCGGAGTCGAGATTCTCGAACCTCGCAGATGAGCGTTCGAGAGCAGGTCCGCGATGCTGGTGAATTCGATCCCGGACATACGTCCAGAAGAATTCGCGTACGGCGACGGCTGAACCTCTTCGGCCTGCTCACCGTACTGATGACCATGGCGGCGATGGCGTCGACACCGATATCGGGACCTCACGCGCTCGCCGCGCCGATGCCCGTCTCGGAATGCGTCCCCACCGCGACACCCGAATCCGACCGCGCCCTCGCGGAATTGACCGACCCGTCCGATATCAACACCTTCGACGACGCCCGCGGACCATTTCCGAACTCCGCGCCGCGCTGTCGAAACCGGACGATTACCGCGGCACCTTCCCCATCGCCTTCGACGAGATCCTCACGCTCGTCGGCCCGAGCATCGAGTCTGGGATCTACGACGACCCGGCGTGGGCCACCGATCTCGCCGTCGAGGTGGTGCGCCTCTACGTCGGCGCCCTGCACGAGTTCGTCACCGGCGGCACCCCGCCCCCGCACTGGGAGCAGGCCCTGCGCCTGACCACCGACTGCTCACGCAGCCCCGGCCGCGTGCTGATGGGCCAGATCTTCGCCCACCTGATCATCGACTTCCCGCACGCCCTGGTCACGGTGCACTCCGAACCGAGACACACCCGCGACTTCTACACCTTCGGCAACGCCCTCGTCGACGCCACCCCCGCGATCACCGCCGCCTTCGAGAACACCTACGGCGTCGACCTCGAACCACTGTTCACCGCCTGGTTCCTCGGCGACATCATCGGCGACACCGGCGCCACGACCGTGCTGTTCCAGTCGACCAGGACCGCCGCGTGGGTGAACAATTTCGGCCTCCAGAACCCCACCATCCGCGACGCGACAGTTGCCGAGATGAACCTTCTCTACCAGACGGCGACGGTATTCATGGACGTCCTCGAACGCATCGACCAGATCTGAGCGCGTCCCCTCGGCCGGCGGCCCGCGTCCAGGGCCGCCGCCACCGAGACGCCGACAAACGGCTCACCCTCCGCGCCGGATCAGCAGGTGACATCGAAGGGGAAACACGGCGATGGTGGCGCGACGGGCTCCGCGGGCGCGATGCGCGCGGGCAGCATGTCGGTCTCGTCCGCGCCATCCGCCGGCCCCATGTGCGTGATCGTCAGCACCACCAGCAGCAATACCACCGCACAGAACAGCCCTGCGAGCGCCCACAGAATCGGCATCACCGACGCACCGCGCGCACTGTAGCGACGCACGGAGGGATAGTGCCCCCGTCGAGGCGCCGGCCGGTCGGTGAACCGGAGCGAACTCCTCACGTAGCTTCCGCCGATCTTCCCCCTGCGGGAATGCGCCCGCACCGCTTCGTACCCCATGAGGCCAGTATGACGTCGGGGACCGACAACCTCGGCCCGCGAGAAGAATCCACTCGCTCAAATGGCGGAAGGCATACCGGTTGTGCCCCAGCAGTTTTGCTCGAGGACACGGCATCCGGGGTAACGATCACAGCCAGATCTCCCGCCACGTGTTCCGCCACCGGCCGCAACGCCCCAGATGGTCGTCAGGAGCAGGATGAAGACGGCCATGGCGATCACCGGCCCGCGCAACCGATGCCGTTCTCGTCCGATTCCCCGACGGGCTCATCCCCGCGTGTGGGGAGCACACCTCTGTCCTTCGCGCCGGAGAGGCGGCGGCGGGCTCATCCCCGCATGCGCGGGGAGCACCAAGGTGGACCGGTAGATGTAGAGAAACAGCCGGGCTCATCCCCGCATGCGCGGGGAGCACGACAGCTACGGCGACGTGGTGCAGCCCGGCGCGGGCTCATCCCCGCATGCGCGGGGAGCACCTGGAGGCGGCGCAGCGAGAGATCTCGGGGTGGGGCTCATCCCCGCATGCGCGGGGAGCACAGGCGGGACGCCATGTAGTCGCGGTTCTCGTCGGGCTCATCCCCGATTGCGCGGGGAGCACCGCCTGCCGCGTCGAGGGCGATGCCCGTCTTGAGGCTCATCCCCGCATGCGCGGGGAGCACCTGAACCAGCTCGGCACCAAGAAGCTCACCTGGGGCTCATCCCCGCATGCGCGGGGAGCACTCGGCGTCGGCCGGGATCGTCGCGTAGGTGCTGGGCTCATCCCCGCATGCGCGGGGAGCACGCCGAGGGCAGCGGCGTGATGTTCGACGCGCAGGGCTCATCCCCGCATGCGCGGGGAGCACTGCCGCAGAAAGCGGCGGAACTTGAATTAGACGGGCTCATCCCCGCATGCGCGGGGAGCACTTCCGACCAGGACCAGAGCACAACGCCCATGAGGGCTCATCCCCGCATGCGCGGGGAGCACTGGGTGCTCGACGGGCTGCGCGAGCGGCACGGGGGCTCATCCCCGCATGCGCGGGGAGCACCCGGCGTCGAAGGTGTGCCCGCTCGTGTCCGGGGGCTCATCCCCGCATGCGCGGGGAGCACGCAACGCCCAGATGACCGACTCCAATACGACGGGGCTCATCCCCGCATGCGCGGGGAGCACGGCAAGGCGTCGGCGAACGTGACCGGCAAGCGAGGCTCATCCCCGCATGCGCGGGGAGCACCACCCCGGTAAGGAAGCTCACTACAACAATCTGGGCTCATCCCCGCATGCGCGGGGAGCACTAGAGCGCTTGCATTCGGAGCATTTGCTCGAGGGGCTCATCCCCGCATGCGCGGGGAGCACCGTAACGCCGCCGACGCCGATGAGGCGCGGGAGGGCTCATCCCCGCATGCGCGGGGAGCACGGCATCGTCGGCGCGCTGGTCGATACCGCCGTGGGCTCATCCCCGCCTGCGCGGGGGGCGCCGGGTGTGACCGGAAGGGCATTCGTTGAATCCGGGCTCATCCCCGCATGCGCGGGGAGCACCGCGCGGATGAGCGCCTGATCCTCGCCGACTTGGGCTCATCCCCGCATGCGCGGGGAGCACTACGGGCGGACGGTAGGGCGCGGGGGTGCACCGGGCTCATCCCCGCATGCGCGGGGAGCACAGGGTTTCGCGCATCCGATGCTCTTCGGCGATGGGCTCATCCCCGCATGCGCGGGGAGCACCTGCTGCGCCGCCACCCCGTCGACATCGGCGCGGGCTCATCCCCGCATGCGCGGGGAGCACCTTGTGCCCGGCACACCCGGGCAGTGGGGCCTGGGCTCATCCCCGCATGCGCGGGGAGCACACCGACGCCGAGTTGGCCGATTTGCGAGCGCAGGGCTCATCCCCGCATGCGCGGGGAGCACACCGCGCCGCCCGCCCCGGCCGATGCCGGAC
>NZ_JARWRU010000499.1 GCF_029867845.1 Nocardia farcinica
CGGTCCCGCGTTGCGGGGGGCCGGTCACGGCAGCCGCGAGCCCCGGTCGGCGGCCACCGCCGCGACGGGGGCCGAGCGCGTGGCCGCGGCGCGGCCTGGCGTGACCGTTCGCCCCGCCTTCCTCGACCTCAGCGCGCCTGCGGTGGACCGGGTGGTCGACGCGCTCGCCCGCGCGGGACACACCCGGATCGTGGCGGTTCCGCTGTTGCTGGGCAACGCCTTCCACGCCAGGGTGGATCTGCCGGGGCTGCTCGCCGCCGCCCGGCGCGCGCATCCGCTGTTGCGCGTCGACCGGTCCGAGGTGCTCGGTCCCGACCCGCGCCTGGTGGCCGCCCTGGCCGATCGCGTGCGCGAGACCAGCGAGAGCTCTGCCCGGCCACTCCCCGTGGCCGGGCAACGGCTCGGCGTGGTCGTCGCCGCCGTCGGCGCGTCCTCCGCCGCCGCCAATGCCAGGACGCGGCGGGTGGCCACCGCGCTGACCGCGCACACCGGCTGGGCGACCGAGATCGGTTTCGCCACCGCCGCACCGGGTGTTCCCGACGCCGCGCGACGTCTGTACGCGCGCGGCGCCGACCGCGTCGTGGTGGCGCACTACTTCCTGGCTCCCGGCCTGCTCACCGACCGGATCGCCGACTCCGCACCGGATCTCGCCCACACCGCACCCCTCGGCACCCATCCCGCGCTGATCGATCTGGTGTGGGATCGCTACGACGCGGTCGCCGCGCCCTGCGCGCTGTCGGCCTGAGCCGCGCCCTGCGCGCTGTCGGCCTGAGCCGCGCCGATCAGAGCGCCTTGACCCGCATCTCCAGGGCGATCTGCGCGGCATCGATGTTCGACAACGCGTTCTGCAGGACCTCCGCGTCGAAGGTCCCCTCGTCCCTGGCGTCCAGGACCGCCGCGCGCTGCGCCTTCAGCACCGCCATGCGGTGGTCGCTGCCCTGTTCACCCTCCCGGCGCGGAGTCGCGGCCGAGACGTCGCGCAGCATGTTCAGCACGGCCGCGCGCTCGGCGCGCTCGTCCTCCTCGGTGGCGGCGGCCTTGTCGGCGAGCAGCACGCGGGTGATCGGACCGACGGTCGCGCCCTGCACCAGCAGCGACAGCGTGGCCACGGCGAAGGCGACGAGGACGAGCAACGCGTGCGAGGGGGCGTCGGCGGGCAGGGTCTGCACGGCGGCCACCGTGATCGCCCCGCGCATGCCCGCCCACACCACGACGAAACCCTCCTTCACGCCGAGCGGCTGGGCCATGAAGTAGTCCAGGTCCGACATGCCGCGACGCAGGCGCGTGGCCAGCCGTTGCGCGCGGCGCTCGCCCGAGACCCAGCGCCCGCCGAGGGCATCGGTCCGACCGGAGGAGAGCTTGTCGGCGAGCAACTTCTCCTTGCGCTGGTAGTGCGGGCGCAGGGCCGCCTGTCGATGCGCCTGGCGGGCGAGCACCGCCAGCAGCAGGCTCACATAGCCCGCGCGGATCACCAGGCCGATGGCCAGCGCGGCGACAGCGATGAACATCGCGGCGCCGATGCCCGCGTGCTCGTGACGCACCTCGGCCATGATGCCCGACAACTGCAGGCCCATGGTGAGGAAGATCAGTCCCTCCAGCAGCACTTCCACCGTGCGCCAGACCTGGTGGTCGGACAGGCGGTGCCGGGCCGAGAGCTCGCGCGGCCCGCGATAGCCGGTGACGATGCCCGCGACGACGGCTGCGACCAGACCGGAGCCGCCGAGCAGTTCGGCGGGCACCGAGGCCAGGAACGGCACGGTGAACGACAGCACGGTGTTGATCGCGGCGTCGCTCACCCGGCTGCGCACCATCAGATTGAGCCTGCCGACCGCCGTGCCGACCACCACCGCGATCACCACCGACCGCGCGAAGGTGCCGAGTGCGGCGCCTAAGGAGAAGGCCGCGGCGGTCGCCGCGACGGCGGTGCGCAACAGCACCAGCGCGGTCGCGTCGTTGAGCAGGGACTCACCGTCGAGGATGGCCAGCACACGCGGCGGTACCGGGGTGCGCCGGATGATGGAGGTCGCCACCGCGTCGGTCGGGCTGATGACTGCCCCGAGCGCGATGCCCCAGGCCAGGCTGAGCCCGGGGATCGCCCAGGAGAAGAACACGCCGAGCACCACGGCGGTCACCACCACCAGCACCACCGACAGCCCGCTGATGGCGCCGAAATTGCGGCGGAAGTTCATGGCGGGCATGGACACCGCCGAGGAGTACAGCAGGGGCGGGAGCAGGCCCTCGAGGATCCATTCCGGTTCGATCTCCACATCGGGCACGAACGGGACGACGCTGGCGAGCAGCCCCACCGTGACCAGGATGAGCGGTGCCGCCACGCCCAGCCGCGGTCCCCCGGCGGAGGCCGCGGCGATCACGACGAACATGATCACTCCGCCGATCAGCAACTCGGTCATGGCACCACCCTTGCAGATCCGGGACGAAGCGCATGTCGGACCGGCACGGCGCCGGATCGAGCGGCGGTGGTGATCACCGGGCCGCGAGGACCGGCCGCCACCGGACCGACGCCGGGACCGTCGGCAGGCAAGGACATCCGGTTCGGGACGGGGCTGTCAGTCCGCCGGGCCGGCGAGCAATCGGTCGATGATGCGACGCGCGGCGGCGACTCCGGTCTCGTCGCCGAGCTGGCGGGCGGTGTTGGCGGCGGTCACCACGGCGGCGATCTCGAAGGCCATGGTCTCGATGTCGCGGCCGGGCAGCTCACCCGCCTCGGCGGCGTGACGGATCTGCTTGTCCAGCAGGGCCAGCCATTCGGCGTTGTCGGCGGCGAGGGCGTCGCGGACCGGTCCCGGCCGTGAGTCGAACTCGGCCAGGGTGGCGGCGCGGAAGCAGCCGCCGGGAAAGACCGGATCGTCGATGTAGTCGAGCCAGCGGCCGACCAGCGCGCGGACCCGGCCGATGCCACGCGGCTCTCGCATACCGGGTTCGACGACTGTCGTGACGAAGACCTCCCTGGCGGCGCGACAGGCCGCCAGCTGCAACGCCTCCTTGGACCCGAAGAGCGTGGCGATGCCGCTCTTGCTGATGCCGAGGTCGGTGGCGAGTCTGCCGATGCTCAGCCCGTCGAGGCCTTCGACCGAGGCGACGTCGGCGGCGCGGCGGGCGATGGCGGCCCGGGAGCGCGCGCCTCTGGCCAGGCGCTGGTCGGTGGTCGATGCGGTCATGGACTCATTCTCCCATCGCGGGGTTGTGCATACGAACGGTCGGTCGTATGTTTATGAACGAACGATCGTACGTTTTGTTCCGACGCTTCCCCGCACGCAGCCGTCATCGGCTGCCGACGCTTCATCCCCTTGCCACGAGATCCCCTTGCCACGAGGAATCCCCCATGTCCCTGGTCTCCGAACACACCGACAGTTCGCCTCCGCCGAAGCTCGCCCGCCGCACCCTCCTGCTCGCCTGCGGCGCGGCCTTCCTCGCCTTCCTCGACCTCTCGGTCGTCAACATCGCCTTCCCCTCGCTGGCGCGCGATTTCCCCGCCACCGCGACGACCACCCTGACCTGGGTGGTCAGCGGCTACGCGGTCACCTTCGCCGCCCTGCTCACCGCGGCCGGACGCCTGGCCGACGCCCTCGGCAGACGCGCGCTGCTGCTGGCCGCGCTCACCGGATTCGGGGTGACCTCACTGCTGTGCGCACTGGCCCCCGACGCGCCGACACTGATCGCGGGACGCCTGCTCCAGGGCGCCACCGCCGCGCTGATGCTGCCCGCCGCCCTGGGACTGATGCTCGCGGTCACCCCTCGGGAGCGGATCGGCGCGGCCATCGGCGCCTGGTCAGCCGCAGGCGGTTTCGCGGCCGTCGTCGGCCCGGCGCTGGGTGGCGTACTGGTCGAGCAGTTCGGCTGGCGGTCGATCTTCGTGCTCAATGTGCCGGTCGCGGTCCTGCTCATCGCCTCGGCGCTGCGGATCGCCGTCCCCGAGAACGGACGCACGGGCGGCCACTTGCCCGACGTGCTCGGCACGGTGGCCGTCACACTCGGGGCGGGCGGGCTCGTCGCCGGCGTGACCGAGGGGCAGCGATGGGGCTGGACCGCCCCCGCCACGCTGCTCACTCTCGGCGCAGGGGCCGCACTGACGCTCGCGGCCGTCGCCCGTTCCCTCCGGCAGAGCGCGCGCGGTGAATCCGCCCGCGCCGCATTGGCGGTGGAGCTGTGGCGCAGCAGACCGTATGCGCTGGCCAACGCGGCCTCCTTCGTGTTCGCCGCGGCCATGTACTCCTGGCTGCTGGCCGGGCCGCTGTTCCTGGACCTGGTCTGGGGTTACTCGGTGCTCGGCTCGGCCGCGGCGCTCACCGTCGGCGCGCTGGCGTCCATGGTGACCGCGACCGTCGCCGGACGGCTCACCGGCGACCGGGCGCGCCGCGTGGCCGGTGTGCTCGGCGCGATCCTGTTCGCCGCGTCCACGCTGTGGATGAGCACCGACGCGTTCGGGCCCGACCCCGCGCTGTGGTCGGCCTGGATTCCCGCGGGCGTGCTCGGCGGCGGCGGAATCGGCCTGGTTCTGACCGTGCTGGGCACCGCGGTCGCGAGTTCGCTTCCGCCGCAGCAGTTCGCCGTCGGCACCGCCATGAACCTCACCTTCCGCCAGATCGGCGGCGCGCTCGGCGTCGCGGTGCTCGCCGCCGTGCTGGCCGCCCATCCCGGCGCCCCGCTCGCCGGGCTGCACACCCACTTCGCCCTCTGCGCGGCCGTCGCCGTGGCCGCCGCCCTCCTGTCCGGCCTCCCGACCAGAACGGAAAAGCCATGAACGACAACACCTTCACCACGACGCCGCTCACCGAACAGACCGATCCGCTGCTGCTCGGCCCCGACGAGGCGGTCACCCTGCTGCGGGGCGCGCCCTGGCGGCGTTACGCGGTCCTCGGCGACTCCATCGCCAAGGGCATCGGCGACCCGAGCCCCGGCTACGAGCCGGTCGGCTGGGCCGAACGCGTGGTCACCGCTTTGCGCGGCGTCGACCCCGGCCTGAGCTACCTCAACACCGGTCGCATGGGCGCCACCACCGCCGAGGTGCGCGAGCAACAGCTGCCCCGCGTGCTCGAATTCGAGCCCGACCTGGTGCACGTCACCTGCGGTGGCAACGACCTCTTCGTGGCCGCCGAACCCGACCTCGACGCCTTGCGCGCGAATCTCGACGCCCTGTTCGCCCCGCTCGCCGCCACCGGCGCCCAGCTGTGCACCTTCACCGTCGCCGACGTCTGGGAAACCGAGCGCATGGCGCCCATGGCGGTCATGCGCGAGCGGATGGCCGCCCTCAACACCGCGATCAGCGAGGTCGCCGCCCGCTACGACGCTCTGCTGGTCGACTTCTGGCACCACCCCGTCCGGCTGCGCCCCGAACTCATGAGCGCCGACCTCATCCACTTCACCACCAGCGGCCACGCCGTGGTCGCCACCGAGATGATCCGGGCCCTGGCCACTCTCGTCCCCGCCGCTTCCGCCGGGCACTGACCTCGGTTCGACTATCCGCAGGGGCGTCGCCCGCCATTCGCGCCGACGCCCCTGCGGCGCATCGGCGCTCGGGTCTCGTCCGCCGCTCGCGGGGCAAGGCCTCGTCCGGCCGCGCCGGCTCGGGCGTTCGTTCCGCGCAGCGGGCCGGGGGCGGGCTCAGCGGCGGCCCCCGCCGCCCTTGCCACCGCCCCCCTTGCCGCCTCCGCCACCACCACCGTGGCCGCCGCCCGCGCCGGGGCCGCTCTTCCGCGAGCCGCCGGCGCCTGCGCTCGATTTGCCGCCACCACCATCGGAACCGGCGCCCGTGGCGGGCTTTCCACCGCCCCCCTTGCCGGGGCCGCCGGGCGCGGAGCTGTCCGATCCGCCCGACGCGCCGCCACCGGACGCGCCACCCGCACCCGCACCCGCACCGGAGCCGTTCGCGCCGCCGGAACCACCCGAGCCGCCGCCGGAACCGCCGGAACCGTTGCCGTTGCCCCCGCCGGAGCCGTTGCCCCCGACGGAGCCGTTGCCCCCGCCGGAGCCGCTGCCGCCGCCGGAGCCGTTGCTTCCGCCCGAGCCGTTACCGCCGCCGGACGCACCCCCGGAGCCTGCCGAACCACCGCCGGACGCACCGCCGTCCCCGGCACCGGGGTGGCCGCCACCGGAATCCGTGCCACCGGCCGGATTTCCGCCGGGACCCCCGGTCGGCGAACCGCCACCACCACCGGGCGAGGCAGTGCCTCCGGCGGACGTGGCACCACCGGGGCCGCCGGCCGCGGGCGCACCACCGGAGCCGCCGGCCGCGCCGCCGTCGGCGCCGGGCGTCGTTCCTCCGGCGCCGCCCTCTGGGC
>NZ_JARWRU010000500.1 GCF_029867845.1 Nocardia farcinica
GGGCGGGGGTTCGGCCCGGGTTTAAATTCCCCGGGGCCCCGCCGCGGGCTACACTTGCGCCGGCGCGCCGGGGTAAACCGCGCGGCGCCCCGCGCGGCGAGCGCGGGGGGCGCCTCGTGTGTCTCGCGGGAGCGGCTCTACGCGACACCCTCGGCGCGCGCGGCGGCGGCGACGGCCTCGGCGACGGCCGGGGCGACGCGCGGGTCCAGCGGGCTGGGCACGATCTTCTCCGGGCCCAGCTCGTCGGCCACGACGCTCAGGATGGCGTTGGCGGCGGCGATCTTCATGCCCTCGGTGATGCGGCGGGCGCCGGCGTCCAGCGCGCCCTTGAACACGCCGGGGAAGGCCAGCACGTTGTTGATCTGGTTCGGGAAGTCGCTGCGCCCGGTGGCCACGATCGAGGCGTACTTGCGCGCCACGTCGGGGTGGATCTCCGGGTCGGGGTTCGACATGGCGAACACGATCGCCTCCGGCGCCATGGTGGCGATGAGCTCCTCGGGGATCACACCGGCCGACAGGCCGAGGAACACGTCGGCGCCTTCCAGTGCCTCGGCGGAGCCGCCGGTCAGGCCGCGCGGGTTGGTGCGGCCTGCCAGCTCGGCCTTGACCGCGTTCAGGTCCTCGCGGTCCTTGCCGATGATGCCCTTGGAGTCGAGCACGGTCACATCGGCCACGCCCGCCGCGAGCAGGATGTTGGTGCACGCGACACCGGCCGCGCCCGCACCGGACACCACGACCTTCAGGCCCTCGATGTCGCGGCCCTGCACGCGCGCCGCGCCGTTGAGGGCGGCCAGCACCACGATGGCGGTGCCGTGCTGGTCGTCGTGCATCACGGGGATGTCCAGCGCCTCGATGACGCGCTTCTCGATCTCGAAGCAGCGCGGGGCGGAGATGTCCTCCAGGTTGATGGCGCCGAAGCTCGGGCGCAGGCGGATGAGGGTCTCGACGATCTCGTCGACGTCCTTGGTGTCGAGCACGATCGGGATCGAGTCCAGGCCGGCGAACTTCTTGAACAGCGCGGCCTTGCCTTCCATCACCGGCAGCGAGGCGCGCGGGCCGATGTCGCCCAGGCCGAGCACGGCGGTGCCGTCGCTGACGACGGCGACCAGACGGTCGGTCCAGGTGTAGCGCTTGGCCAGCGATTCGTCCTGCGCGATCGCGCGGCTGACCTGCGCCACGCCCGGCGTGTAGGCGATGGACAGATCCCGCTGGGTCTCCAGCGGCGAGGAGAGCTCGACCGAGAGCTTGCCCCCGAGATGTCCGGCGAAGATTTCGTCTTGGGTGATTTCGGACAAACTCGCGGTGGCATTCGGTGCGTCAGTCACAGATGACACGATTTCACTCCTGCTCGGTTCTGGCTCAACCGGTGGACGGTTACCGCCGGGTAATTGATTTCTGATGCTCGGGACCGCAGATCGGCAGCGCCTGACGGAATTTCGTTGTCGCGACCGTACCGGAACGGCCGGTGAAATTTCGGGATGTGACGACGCCGCGCGGATCGCGGAGCGGAGCCGGACGGGTGGGTCCGGGCGGGACGGTCGGGGCGGCCCACGGGGCGACGGTACGTCGGGCGGCGGGGGTCACCGTGTTTCCGTACCCGGCGGTGGCAAGGATACGGAATCCGCAACATTCTGCCAGCCGGGCCGACGACTTGCCAAACCGGCGTCGGTGTAACCGGTGACACGCCATATGCCCAGGGTAGGCGGCCGGAATTACCTCCGGGTTAGGACAAACTCGCCACGGCCGCGCGGGCGGTGGTGAGCTGTCACATCAGCGCGGACCCGGCCGGGTGAGGTCGGCGCCGCGAGCGGAGCGGGGCTGATCGGAGCGGGGCTGGTCGGAGCGGGGCTGGTCCGGCGCCGGGTTCGACCGGCCGGCCGGCCTGACCACGAACCCCCGGCGGCCCGCCGGTGCGGCGAGCGGGCGTTCGCGGTCGACGGTGATCTCGTCGACACCGGTGACGAGCAGGCGGGTGCGCCACTGCGGTGACTGCGCCGGGTGGTCGGTGCGGTGGTGCAGGCCGCGGCTCTCGGTGCGGGTCAGCGCGCTGTGGGCGATCCAGCGCGCGGCGGCCAGCATGGCGGCGGCCTGTCTGGCGCGCAGCACGTCGGGACCGCGTCCACCCAGGTCGAGGCGGGCGCCCGGCCAGATCAGGTCGAGTTCGGCGATGCTGTCGCGCAGGCTGCCCGCGCCGCGCAGGTAGCTGCGCCGCAGCGGCAGGGTGTGCTCCTGGACCAGGCCGATCACCGCGCGCGGGGCGGCCCACGCGCCCTCCGCCACGCCCCCCCCCCCCCCCCGGCGCGCCACCGCCGGGCGAGTATAA
>NZ_JARWRU010000501.1 GCF_029867845.1 Nocardia farcinica
CTCTAACAAGACGCACCCAAACCGGCTTCCCCGAACGTGTGTCCCGCGTCTAAAACTCGCAATTGCCCCCGGCGCTACGGCTAGTTAGCCCCGACCCCGCCTCGTTGAGGGGCCTCACTTTTTTGAAATAATTCGGTTTGAAACCGGACGGTGTTTCGGGTGACTGAAGTCATCGTTAGGAGCTGGTTAATACTCTCGGCAACGGTGGTGCGGCGCGGCTACTCTTGATGCGGTCATCTTGACGCGAATGCCGTATCGACGGCCAGGCAGGTGGGATTCGGCAATGGGTTCCGAGGCGAGAGACGGACACACTCCCAAGGTCGTGCTGGTCACCGGCGCGGGCCGATTTTTCGGGGGCAATGTCGTCGCCGAACTCGCCGCGGACGAGTCGGTGGAACGTATCATCGCCGTGGACACCGTCACCCCGACCCGCGAGTCCCAGCGCCGTATGGGCCGCGCCCAATTCGTTCGCGCCGATATCCGCAATCCACTGATCCGAAAGGTGATCGGAGGAAACGAGGTGGACACTGTGGTGCACACCGCGGTGCTGTCCCGTCCGCCGTCGCCGGGTGGTCGCGCGGTCATGAAAGATCTCAACGTCCTCGGCGCGATGCAGTTGTTCGCGGTCTGCCAGAAAACTCCTTCGATTCGCCGGGTGGTCGTTCGCTCGAGTTCGGCGGTCTACGGATGCAGCCCGAAGGATCCGGCGAAATTCACCGAGGAAATGAGCGCGCGTAAACCTCCGAGCGGATGGTTCGCCCGCGATTGCATCGAAATCGAGGGTTTCGTGCGGAGCATGGCGCGTCGCCGCCCCGATATCGCCACCGCCATCCTGCGGTTGGCGCCGACGGTCGGGCCGAGGCTGGCCCGCCGGGGCGTGCAGTACCTGCGCTGGCCGCTGACGCCCACCGTGCTCGGCCGCGACGCGCGCCTGCAACTGCTGCACGAGCAGGACGCGGTCGGCGCGCTCGCCCACGCCACCCGCGCCGGGCGCGGCGGCACCTTCAACATCGCCGGCGACGGCGCGCTCATGCTCTCGCAGGCGGTACGGCGAACGGGCAGACTGGAACTGCCGTTGCCGTTCGCGCTGTTCCGCACCGCGGGCAAGGCGCTGATGGAGAACGTCATGCGTGACTTCAGCGCCGAACAACTCGACTATTTCCATTTCGGATGTGGTCTGGACACGACCCGCATGCGCGCCGAACTCGGGTTCGAGCCGCAGTGGACGACGGTGCAGGCGTTCGACGACTTCATCGGGGGCGCAGCGTTGCGGCCCGTCATCGATCCCCGCTGGATCGATGCCGCAGAACAGAAACTGCTCGGCCTCGTCGGGGCCGGTACGGGAGCACATACATGAACGACGTCGCGAAGATCATCCACCTGCGTGAGGCGACCACCGAGGCCAGGCCGCGGCTCGCGGCCCGGCGCTGGCCCCGCACACCCGCGGGCGGCCGGGGCGAGGTCGTCACCTCACTGACCGAGCGGCTCGGCGCCGCCGAGCCGCCCGCACCGCAGTCGGTGGGCGAGCTGGTGCGCGATGGCCTGGCCAAGCGGATCAGTGGAGCCGCCGAGTTCGCCCGGCGGCGGGTGGCGGGCGACTACCCGATCGACGAGTTCGGGTTCGACGCCCACCTGCTGGAGAACGTCATCCTGCCCACTCTGCGCCCGCTGTCGGAGCACTGGTTCCGGGTGCAGGTCGAGGGCATCGGCAACATCCCCGCCGAGGGCGGCGCGCTGATCGTGGCCAACCACGCGGGCACCGTCCCGGTCGACGGGCTGATGTTGCAGCTGGCCGTGCACGACAACCACCCGGCCCGGCGCGCGCTGCGGCTGCTTGCCGCCGATCTCATCTTCGAGATGCCGATGCTCGGCGTGCTCGCGCGCAAGGCAGGCCACACCCTGGCCTGCCGGGAGGACGCCGAGCGGCTGCTGCGTTCCGGCGAGCTGACCGGCGTGTTCCCCGAGGGGTTCAAGGGCGTCGGCAAGAGCTACGCCGACCGCTACAAGCTCCAGCGCTTCGGCCCCCGCGGGGGGGGGGGCCCCCCCGGGCCCCCCCCCGGGCCCCTCAACCCCGGGGGGGAACGGGGGGGCCCCGGGGGAATAGACCCACAGGCCG
>NZ_JARWRU010000502.1 GCF_029867845.1 Nocardia farcinica
TGCCGGCGGCCCGCCCCCCCCCCCCCCCCCCCCCCCCCGGGCCCGGGCCCCCCCGCCCGGGCCCCACCGCGCGGCCTCGCCCGGGTGCTCCCACCTGTGGATCGGGCTGTGGAATCTGTGGATAACTTCGCCGCCGCAACCCCGACACCGGGTGTCCGCGACCGCCCGGAACGGGGTGCCACCCTGTGCGCGCGAGCGGGAACGTACCGGAGGCAGGCAGACGACGGCGCGCACGGACCGCTCGATTCCATCGACGCAGGCGACTCCCCGCGCGCGCCGACACATGGCAGGATCGAACACGTGACGAGCTCGGAGATTCCGTCGGTCCCGGTGGCCGAGGTGCCCGGCGCGTTCGACACGCCCGCACCCTCGGCGGATCCGCCCGCCATCCTGCTCGATGTGCGCGAGGACGACGAGTGGCGGCAGGGCCACGCGCCGGGCGCGATCCACATCCCGATGATGGACGTGCCTGCCCGCCTGGACGAACTGGACTACGACAGCGAGATCTACGTGATCTGCAGGCAGGGCGGCCGCTCCATCGAGGTGGCCGGGTACCTCGCCCACGTCGGCTTCGAGGTGGTCCAGTGCGACGGCGGCATGGTCGCCTGGCAGCAGGCGGGTCGCCCGCTGGTCGCCGAGGGAGACGGGCAGGCGAAAATCTACTGACCGAGGATCTACTGACCGACGATCTACGGACCGAGGACGAAGGGCGGGAACGGTGCATCCGGTGGGAGTGAGTTCGGTGGTGCGGTGAGTTCGGTAGTTCAGCCGTGTGCGCGCTGCGGGGCGCGATGGGCGGTTCACGGGTCGCCGATGCACTGGTGCCCGCGGTGTCGCGGCGTACTGCTGTCCCCCGGTCCCGTCGACGCGCCGCCGCAGCGCCGCAATTACCGCTGGGTCGCCCGCAAGCCCGACCGGGGGCCGCGCAGAGCCGTCCGCCCCGCCCGGCGCGCGCTCGGCCCGACGCCGCGCTACCGGGAGATCCCCCGCTGGGGGCTGCGCGACGTGCCCGCGCCCGCCGTGCCGGAGGCCGAGCACGGACTGGCGAGGTGGGCTCCGCGCGCCGAGCGGCTGCTGGTGCTCACCGCTGCGCTGTTCGCCGCCGCCGCGGTGGCCGAACTCGGCCGCTATCTCATCCTGCTGCGCAATCGCACCCGCCTCATCGATCCCTGGCTGCTGAAGATCTCCGACGTCTCGGTCTGGGTGAGCTCGCTGGCCGCCGCCGCGTGCGCGCTGGCCGCCGCGGTCGCCCTCGCGGGCTGGCTGGTCCGGCTGCGCGAAAGTGTCTTCGCCCGCTCCGGCGCGGCCGATCCCCGCTCGCCGTTCGTCATCGCCTTCGGCTGCCTGGTTCCGGTGGTGAATCTGGTCTATCCGGGCGTGTACCTCACCGAGACCGCGCGCGCCTGCGACGATCCCCGGCTGCTGCCCGCCGTGCGGCTGTGGTGGTCGGCCTGGGTGGGCAACGGCGCGCTGGTGGTCGCGGCGCTGCTGTGGCGCGGCGCCGACTCGCTGCAGGCCGAGGCCGACGGCGTGGTCTTCACCGCCTGCACCGACGTCGTCGCGGCGGCGGTCGCGGTGCTGACCCTCGGTGTGCTGCGGCTGTTCGAGGGCCGGGACCTGCGCGGGCGTGTCAGGATGGCGCAGCGATGGGTCGTCGCCAGCGACCCGGCGGTGCCGGTCATCGAGCCGGTGCGTGCCGGTTGCGCACCCCGGGATGCGCGCGGGGACGCGATGACCGAGGATCGACGGATCGACAACGCTGAGCAGGACCGGTCGCCCGCGCAGGACCGGCCGCAGAAGGAGGTCGTGGCCAAGTGAGCCGGGGTAGTCGCGCGCCGTTCGTGGTCGCGCACCGGGGGGCGTCCGCGGCGCGTCCCGAGCACACCCTCGCGGCGTACGAGCTGGCGCTGAACGAGGGCGCCGACGGTGTCGAGTGCGATGTCCGGCTCACCAGGGACGGCCATCTGGTCTGCGTGCACGATCGCACCGTCGACCGCACCTCCACGGGCTCCGGCCTGGTCAGCGAGATGACGCTGGCCGAGCTGAAAGAGCTCGACTTCGGCGCCGACGGCGAGCCCGCCTCGGTGCTCACCCTCGCCGAGCTGATCGAGCTGGTGCTGGACTGGCGCAGCAGGCCGGTGAAGCTGTTCATCGAGACCAAGCACCCGGTCCGCTACGGCGCGCAGGTGGAGAACAAGCTGCTGGCCGAGCTCCAGCGCTTCGGCATCGCCACGCCCGCCTCGGCCGATCACTCCCGCGCGGTGGTCATGTCCTTCGCCGCCACGGCGGTCTGGCGCATCCGCAGGGCGGCGCCACTGCTGCCGACGGTGTTGCTGGGGGAGTCCTCGCGTTATCTGGGCGGTGGCGCGGCCACCACGGTCGGGGCGACGGCGGTCGGTCCCTCGGTGAAGACGCTGCGCGAGCATCCCGAGCTGGTGGACAAGGCGGCAGCGGCCGGGCGGGCCACCTACTGCTGGACCGTGGACGAGGCCGCCGACGTCGAACTGTGCGCCGAGCTGGGCGTGAGCTGGGTGGCGACCAACCATCCAGGGCGCACCAAGGCGCTGCTCGCCGACGCCTGATCGGCGCGCCGGGCGTATTGCCCGTTCGGCCGCGGGTGCGGTGTAGGTTGTGCGCTCGTGGGAAAGAGCAAGCGCAACAGTCCGAAACCCGGCGGGAACCGGGCCCAGCGCCTGGCCGAGCGCAAGGCCGCGTTGGAGCAGGCAGCCAGGACCGTGACCCGCCCGTTCGAGGGCCTGGCCGCGGAATGCGATCTGGTCGCCCTGCGCGAATTCGTGCCGTCGGCGACCGGCGCGCTGCCGCTGGTGGCCTCGGTCGCCGCCGAGCGCGAGGTCGTGCTCGGCACGGTGCTGCCCGGCGCGGTCGCCGCGCTGGTGCGCGCGGGTGAGCCGCCGGTGGGCTATGTCGGTGCGCAGACGCAGTTCGCCGGCGCCGAACCCGGGGCGTATCTGGCGGCGGCGATCCTGTGGACCCAGTCGGCCGAGCCGGGCGATTCGCTGAACTCGGTGGAGAGCATCGCGGGCGGGCCGAAGCTGACCGATGTGCTCGACCCGGCGGCGCGGCTCGAGCTGACCGTGCACCAGGACTTCGACTGGTGGGTGCCCGAGGGCGTCACCCCCGACCCGCAGGTCGCGGCCACCATCGAGCAGGCCAAGCAGGCCGTCATGCCCTCGGCGCGGCTGGCGCTGGGCGCGGACTCGATCGGCGCCGCCTGGTGGGTGGACGCGGGTGAAAAGGCGCACGTGCGCTGGGTGCGCCCGGAGGACGAGGACGTGCTGATGGCGGCCCTGGCGCGCCTGCACGCCGCGGGCGGCCTGCACCTGGGCGAGGGCTCTCGCTTCGCGGGCTCGTTCCGCACACACGGCCTGCTGGTGCCGGTCTTCGACCTCGATCCCGAGCAGCACCCGAGCGAGTGGGAGAAGCCCGCGGCGGAGTTCGAGGCCAGGCTGTCGGAGGCGCTGGCGGCGGGCACCGAGCTGACCGCCGCCGAGCGCCGGTCCAGGGACGGCCTGCGGTCCCGCCAGGTCACACTGCGCTGAGGATTTCCAGGAAGGATCTTCTGAAAACCCCTTCTTTCTGACGTCTTGCGGTGTTAGGTTCGTCTCGTCGCCGCAAGGAGACACCGGGTCGCGACAGCCGGCCCGGGGATGATGAGGAAAGTAGGGTTCGTCATGGAGATTCTCCAGCTGCTTCTGGGTGTTCTCAGCTCGCTGAGCGCCGAGTAACGACTTCGTCGTCGGAAACACACCACAAGCCCGGCTCGCCACCACGAGCCGGGCTTGTCGTTTGTCCGTGTCGTGCCGAATCGCCCCTGGCCTCGGCGCTGTGAACACGGCCGTACGCACCGGCCGGATTCGCCTGTCGGCTGCGCCCGACGGCCGGGTGCGTCAGCCGACCGATCCGCCCGCCGCGGCGGGAGCGCCGGAGGCGTCGGGAACACCGCTCATCTCCCTGGCCACGAAATCCTCCAGATCGAACAGATTCGACCCGGCGCGGTCGGCGATGTTGAGCAGCGTCGTCATCGCGGCCACCTCCTCGACCTGCTCCTTGAGGAACCACTGCATGAACTGCTCGCCGAGGTAGTCGCCCTCCTCGCGGGCGGTGCTCGCCAGCCGGACGATCTGTTCGGTGACGGTGCGCTCCTGGGCGAGCGCCAGCGCGATCGGCTCGCGCGCGGTCTCGAAGTGCGACTTGGCCGCGTCGACGCCGGACAGCTCGACGCTGATGTCGCGATCGAGGAAGTAGCGCACGATCATCATCGCGTGATTGCGCTCTTCGACGGCCTGGCGGTAGAAGCGCTTGGCCAGCTGGGGCAGGTCCGCATTGTCGAACCACACCGCGATCGCGATGTACTGGTGTTCGGCGTTGAATTCGTGGCGGATCTGGTCGTGCAGCAGGCTGTGGAATTTGCTGTGCGGGCTCTCCGAATGACTGGACATATTCCAGACATTAATGCTGGTCAGAGCGCCTGTCATCCAAGCGCACCCTAATTGAGGTCAGCCGAACCTAAATTCGAAGGGCGCTTTGTCGCGAATCGGAAAATGGCCGCAGGATAGTCTTACCTAAATACCTTTTCCGGCTCCCGCTATTTCCGGTCCGCTCGGCCCGGATTTTCCCGGACCCGGCATGTCGCGCCCGACGAACTCCTCGATGTCGAACAGCGTGCCCTCCTCGCGATCGAATACCGCGAGCAGCGTGGTCAGCGCCGCGACATTCTCCTGCTGTTCCTCGAGAAACCAGGAGGCGAACTGTTCGCCGAGGTGATCGCCCTGGGAACGGGCGGTGTCGACCAGCGCGATCGCCGTGCCGGTGAACACCTGCTCGGCGGCGAGCAGGATTTCCACCGCCGCGCGCGGGGAGCGGAGATCCGAGCGCGGCTCGTCCACCCCGCCGATCCGCACCTCGATCGCGCGGTCGAGCAGATGGCGCACGCCGCGCAGCGCGTTGTCCCGGTGCCGGTCGTGCCGCCGGTAACACTGCGCGGCCAGGTGCGGTAACCGCCGCGCGTCGAAGTACACCGCACAGGCCAGATACTGCTGGGCGATGGTGAACCCGCGCCGGATCTGGTCGCGCAGCGCCACCGGGAACACCTCGGCGAGAGTGCTGTCGGTCATAGCGGTACGCTACCGCGCCAGCAGCGACTCCGGGATCTGCTCGTCGTCGGCCAGCGCTTCGAAGAACGGGATGGCCTTGTCGGTGTCCCACAGCAGCACGTTCCCGCTGCCCGCCACATCGCTGAACCCGCCGACCGGCACGGTGGTGGCCACCGTGTCGCCGCGCATGGCCCAGCCGAGCCTGCCCAGATCCCACAGGTGGTCGCCGTCGTCGACCTTCAGCGACTTCGCCGTGCCCGTGGCCAGCGGCCACAGCCGGAACGGGTTGACCAGCGTGGAGGTGCTGGTCGCCTTCTGCAACAGCGCGGAAAGGAACAGCCGCTGGTTGTTCATCCGGTCGATGTCGGCGAGCGCGGTGGCGCGGGTGCGCACGAAACCCAGCGCCTCCGGCCCGTTGAGGCGCTGGCAGCCCGCGGGCAGGTCGATGCCGGCCAGCGGGTCGTCGATCGCCTGCGGCAGGCAGATGTCGATACCGCCGAGGGCGTCGACCACGTCGGCGAAACCGGCGAAACCGATCTGCGCGTAGTGGTCGATGCGCAGGCCGGTGGCGATCTCCACGGTCTGCACCAGCAGTTGCGGCCCGCCGAGGGCGAAGGAGGCGTTGAGCTTGTCGCGGCCGTGGCCGGGGATGCTCACGTAGGAATCGCGCGGCAGGCTCACCAGCGTGGTCGGGCCGGAGCGGGGGATGTGCACCAGCATGATGGTGTCGGTGCGCTCGGGGCCGACCTCGCCACCGGTGGCCAGCTGCTGTTCCTGCTCGGCGGTCAGCCCCGAACGGCCGTCCGAGCCGACCAGCAGCCAGTTGGTGCCCGGGGTGTCGCCCACCCGGTCCTCGTAGTTCGCCAGCGCGTCGATCCTGGTGAGCTCGCCGTCCAGGTGGACGATGCCCGCGACCGAGCCGATCAGCAGCACCAGCAGCAACGCCAGGAACCAGCGGAAGGGATGGCGCTTGCGCCTCGGTCGCCGCGGCCTCGGCGCCGGGTCGTCACGGCGCGGGGGCGCGGCGGGCGGCGGAGGCGCAGTGGCACGGCGCGTGGCACCGGCACGCGGGCCGGGCGAGCGTTCGACGAACGGCTCGGGCTGCTGGGTGGGCGCCCAGCGACCGCCCCGATCCACCGTCGGCGGTTCCTCCCTCGCCTGCGACCAGGCCAGCGGCTGCTCGCCGGGCTGCTGGTCGCGGCGCAACACCCGGGTGGGTTCCACCTGACGCGGGGCAGGGCCCGGCGGGCCGCCCTGACCTCCAGGGCGCCCCGGACGGCGCGCCGCCGGATCGCCGTAGCGGGGATCGGCCGGTCCAGGCCGGGGGCTGCCGGGGTGGGGTCCGCCGCGGCGCGGATCGGGCGCGGGGCGGGCATGGCGATCACCGCCACGAGGGTCGGCGCCGCGCGGGTCGCGGCCGGGTGGCGGGCCCGCGGGCACGCCGGGCACTGCCTGCGGCGGCGGCACCCGGCGGGTCCGCGGGTAGCGGGGGTCGTCGCCGTTCATCAGTGTCGACTCTACTGTCCGAAGGTGGGAAAGGGGTTTTACACCGGATCGTGCCCGGCGGCCGTGCCCGTTACGGAAATCGGCATGTCAGACGGGTGATCTCCCGGCGTGTCGCGCCCCGAGCCCGACCGGCAACCGCCTGGCACCTGCCGCGCCGTCGGTCGTGAGCGGTGCACGGCGGTCAGGGCAGCCAGCCCACCCGGCCGCGCAGGGCGACATAGCCGAGATAGGCCACCGCGTCGATCAGCGCGTGCGCGATCACCAGCGGCCACAACTTGTTCGTGCGCTGCCAGTAGCGGCCGAAGATCAGCCCCATCACCACATTGCCGAGGCCGCCGCCGATGCCCTGATAGAGGTGGTAGCTGCCGCGCAGCAACGCCGAGGCCAGTAGCGCCGAGTTCGGCGACCAGCCGAGCGCGCGCAGTCTGGTCAGCAGCCAGCCCACCACCAGCACCTCCTCGGCCACCGAGTTGGCGCAGGCCGAGAGCACCAGCACCGGCAGCCGCCACCAGTGGTCGTCGATGGCGCTCGGCACGATGGTCACGCTCACCCCCAGCGCGTGCGCGATCAGATACAGCCCGAGCCCGGGCAGCCCGATCACCGCGGCCAGCACCAGGCCAGGCGGCAGGTCGGCGCGCAGCCTCGGCCTGGCCAGACCCACCAGCCGCGGCCCGATTCCGCTGCGCCACAGCAGGTACAGGCCGAGCGCCGCCCAGCCCGCCAGCCTGGCCACGCCCACCAGCTGGTACAGCAGGTCGACGAGCGAGTGCTCGGCCCGCGAGGCGTTGAGCGCGACCGTCCGGCCACGCACGCCCTCGGGAGACAGGGCGCTGTTCAGCAGTGAGAGGACGGCGCTGACGCCCTGCAGGCCGAAAGTGACGACCAGGACCACCGCGATCTCGATCCTGATGCCACGGCGCTCGCGGTCGGTCGGTTCGGGCGCGGGGTCGTGCGGCGGGTCGGTCGCGTCACCGGGGCCGGTGGGTGCCGCTGCGGCCGCGCGCGCGGCGGAGTCGGTCCGGGGGCGGCGGGAGTCCGGGGCGGCTGGCATGTCGTCGAATCTAGGCGGCGCCGAGGTCGGGCGGCATCCGCACGCCGCGCTGCGCACGGCCCCGGTGGTGGTCGGCCGGCGGCGCTCACCCGTGGCGCAGGCCGTTGAGGAAGGGGCAGCCCGCCAGCGTGCGCACGGCGCGGCTGAGCGACTCCACGTCGTCGACGGGGGCGCTGAAGGGCAGGCGGACGTCGTGGTCGCCGTCGTGGCCCTCGACGCGCAGGGTCAGGCCGTAGCGGTCGATGGCCAGCGGGTGGACGTCGCCGGTGCGCAGGCGCGGCGGGAGCTTGCGGGCGAGCTGGGCGAGGATGTCGGGGTGGTCGGCGTCGAGGTGCTGCAACCAGGCCGCCTCCAGCTGGCAGAACGGGTCGGGCGCCGCCGTGCGCACCTGCGCGGCGGGCACCGACTCCGCGCCGGTGGCGTCGGCGACCACGGCGGTGCCGACGACGAGGCGCAGCAGGGTGGCGCCGTGGCCGACGTCGAGCAGCTGCGGGTGCGGGTACTCCTCGGCGACCGCGCCGGCCAGCGCCCGCTGCGCGGTCTCGGGGACCGCGCGCACCACGCCGCGCAACCAGACCAGCGCGCGCACCGGTTCGCGCAGCGGCAGCGGGGCGTGGTCGGTGAGTTCGAGCACCGCGGCGGCGCCCGCCGGGCCGTGGTTCGCGACCAGTGCCGCCGCCACCGAGCCGGTCGGCACCGCGATCACCGCGTCCCCGCAGCGGCGCAGGTGGTGCACCGTGGTCGGGGTGGGGTCGATGCCGGGCAGCGCGAGCACCGAGGTCTCGGCATGCGCACACGCACTGCGCACACGTTCGGCGGCGCTCGGCGCGAGAGTCGGTGTTGTCGGCATGCAGACCTCCGGGGTGCGGCGGCACGAATGAGCCGCTATTTAGGTAAACCTAAGCTAAGTCAGCGGGGCGTGATCTGCAACCCTTTCCCGCATGCCGGTTACCCGCGGGCATCGCGGCAGCGCGCGCTACCGTGACCGGGTGGCACCGCAATCCCCCGCCGCCGACGGTTCCGCGCGCGAACCGGTCCTGATCGGCCTCAGCCCGCCCGCCCGCCGCAGCCTGGTGGCCGGGCTGGTCCGCGCGCCCGGCGACCGGCCTGCGCACCAGGTGCTCGACGCCGACCGCCCCGACGCGGAGGTCGCCGACTTCCTGGCGGGCATCGCCCACGCGGACACCGGCTACATCGCCCGCACCGACGACGGCGCCCGCGCGCTGGGGATCGTCGCCGCCACCACCGCGGCGCTGTGCGGGGAGGACATCAGGGCCGCGTTGCGCGAGCCCGACATCGCCTTCCTCACCGGACTGAAACCGGCCGCGATCGAGGCGGTCCGCCAAGTGTTGCTCGCCGTCGAGACCGAGCGGCCCGATCAGGTCCGGCAAGGCCTCTCCGTCCTGGGCGACTGACCCGGCGCCGGCCCGTCCACACCGTCGGGGACGGGGGAGGCAAACACCGCGCAGACACGATTCCCGGAAAACAAATACAGTCGAAGGCGTGCCGCACATCGCCTACTTCGGACCATCAGGGACCTTCACCGAGATGGCACTGGCCGACCTCGAGTCCGCCCATGTCATCGCCGGACCGGTCGAGCGCGTCGCGGCCCCTTCGCCGCCCGCCGCGCTGGAGATGGTGCGCAGCGGTGCGGTCGAGGGCGCCGTGGTGCCGTTCGAGAGCTCGATCGAGGGATCGATCTCCACCACGCTCGACGCGCTCGCGCTCGGCTCGCGCCTGCAGATCGTCGCGGAGACCGAGATCACCGTGGCCTTCGAGATCCTGGTGGCCCCCGGCACCCGGCTGTCGGACGTGCGGACCCTCGCCGTCTTCCCGGTCGCGCTCGGGCAGGTGCGCGAGTGGGTGGAGCGGACACTGCCCGGCGTGCGCATCCACACCTCGGCGTCCAATGCCGCGGCCGCGGAAGACGTGGTGGCCGGGCACGCCGACGCCGCTGTCTCCACCACGTTGGCCGGACAGCGTCTCGGACTGGAGGCGGCGGCCTCGGGCGTGGCCGACCACGAGGGCGCGGTCACCCGGTTCGTGCTGGTCCGCCGCCCGTGCGTGGCGCCGGCGCCCACCGGCTCCGACCGCACCTCCGTCGTGCTCGAACTGCCCAACGTGCCCGGCTCGCTCATGCGTGCCTTCGCCGAATTCGCCACCCGCGGCATCGATCTGAGCCGTATCGAGTCGCGCCCGACCCGGACGGGCATGGGCGACTACCGCTTCTACCTCGACTGTGTCGGCCACATCGACGATGCCGCGGTCGCCGAGGCGCTCAAGGCGCTGCACCGCACCTCCCGGATCAGGTTCCTCGGCTCCTGGCCGACGGCCACACCGACCGGCACGCCGCCGCCCTCGGACGAGGAAGCGGCGCAGTGGCTCACCCAGCTGCGGAAGGGAGTGGCCGATCTATGACGACCCCCGGCTCCACGGGCAGGCTGATCCTGGTGCGGCACGGTGAGACCGAGGGCAACGTGGCCCGGCTGCTCGACACCGCGGTGCCCGGCCTGCCGCTGACCGAACGCGGTGCGGCCCAGGCGAAGAACTTCGGCGCCCGCCTGACCGCCGCGCCCGCGGTGCTGCTCAGCTCCGTTGCCCTGCGCGCCCGCCAGACCGCCAGCTACATCGAGGAGGCCATCGGCATCCGCGCCGAATCGATCGACGACGTGCACGAGGTGCAGGCGGGCGATCTGGAGGGGCAGTCCGACGACGAGGCGCACCGCACCTTCCAGCGCATCTACGGCTCCTGGCATCACGGCGAACTCGACCTCGCCGTGCCCGGCGGCGAATCCGGCGCCGATGTGCTGGCCCGCTTCCTTCCGGTGATCGAGGATCTGCGCGACCGCTATCTGGTCCCGTCCTCGCACGCGGGGGATGTGCTGCTGGTCAACCACGGCGCCGCCATGCGTCTGGTGGCCAGGACCCTGGCGGGCATCGCGCCGCCCTTCTCGGTGACCCATCGCCTGGACAACACCGAGACCATCGAGCTGGTGCCCCGCGAGGACGGTGGCTGGGAGTGCGTGCGCTGGGGCCGGTTCGAGCCGCCGTTCGAGTACGCGAAAACGGCCTCGGCCCAGCCGACGATGGGCTGAACCGAGGCCGATCCGGCAGCGTGTTCGCCCGGCGGGCGCCCGTCAGACGGGCGGCGGCACGACCTGCGGGAACTCCTCCCGCTCCGGCAGCGAGGCGATCAGATCCTTGATCGCGGTGCGCAACCGCGCCGTGGTGCCACTGCTGATCGAGGTCCATTTCGTGCCGTCGTCGGCCGGCGCGGCGGTGAGCACGATGCGCCCGCCCCTGGTGTCGAAGACCGCGATGTGGCTGTCGGAGATCTCGCGGGTGCCGTCGCCGTAGACCACCGCCGAGATCTGGGTGTGCGAATGGATCTCGACCAGCGCCGAGGCCAGCGCCTGCACGTCGCGGGCCGGGGTGCACACCTTGGCCAGGCGTTCGGCGGTTGCGGCGGCATCGCCGGCGTCGCCGAAGATGGGTGCGAGCAGCTCGGTCTCGGCGTTCATGCTCTCGATCTCCAGCGGCTCGGCCCGGCCGAGCGCCGCGACGAGCGGACCGGGCAGATCCTCGTCGACCTCGGAGAGCACATAGGAGAACGGGCCGCGCAGGGCGACGACGGTCAGATCGTCGCCCTTGGCCAGGGCAAGCCTGCTGATCTGACCGTTGACCACCAGCCGCAGCGCCAACACCCAGTGCGGGCGGTACAGGGTGCGCAGCCTGTCCTCGAGCTCGCGGTGCACCACCCCGTCGATCAGCAGATCGCGCTCGGCCAGCTGACGCTCGGCGACCTCCATGGCCGCGTCGTGGTCGGCCCGGTTGTCGTAGCGGCCGATCGCCTGTAGCACCGTGGGCAGCTCGTCGAACTCGAGCGTCTCCAGCAGGAACTGCATCTCGTCGAGTCCGAGCGAAACGCTGCCCACCGTCGACGGTCCGCCCGCCGCGCCGAGGACGCTCACTCCTGCGGCCCCACCGCGGCGGCGCCGATCACGCCGTCGGCGGCGACCCTGCCGTCGCTGAAGTGATCGGCGCGCAGGTAGTCGGCGGCCTTGTGCTCGCCCTCGTCGTCCTGGCCGGACTGGGCGGTGCGGCCGAGCAGCGGGCTGCCCGCGGCGGCGGGGCGGGCCGCGGCCGAATCGACACGGGCGACCACATCGGTGGAAGCCGCGGCGGGCGCGGAGGCGGCGGGCATGCCCGAACCCCAGCCCGGGGGCAGTTGCACCGAGCCGTTCGGCAGGGCGGTGGAGCCGATGCCGACCGTGGCCGCGTGGGTGGCGGCGAGACCGGCCCCGCCCACACCGGCGGCGAGGCCGGCGCCCGCGAGCCCCGCGGG
>NZ_JARWRU010000503.1 GCF_029867845.1 Nocardia farcinica
CCCATTCCGACTCGTACTGGTCCCGGACCTCGGCGACCATCCGCACGGCCCGCTCACGCAACTCCGGCGGGTACTTCCTCGAACTCACAGACTTCATCCTTCCTCAAGAAGTGAAGTCTCCCGACCCGCCGGGGCGATTCAGACATAGGTTACTGCAGCAGATTTCATCCATATTCGCTCAACACAGGGTGCCAGACTAGGGCGTGTCTGACAAATATGTGAATCGTTGCGTGCGAGGTGTTCGAGTGACGCGGTTTCAGTTGTTGTCGGACGAGCAACAGGGTCCTGCAGCGAGTGCTCTCTGTCGCCGACGCGACCGGGGATTGACTGGCTGTATCGGTAGATTCGACCGTCGCGCGTGTCCGCCTCGGCGCCCTCCCGGCCGCTACACGGGCAACCACGGGAGACGAGGCCCGCGTGCAGGTCTCCGAGCACCGGGCGACCGCCGATAACGACCGGGTGAAGCAAGACCAACGGAGGTAGCTATCTGATTGCGGACCGGTTCGACCGGTGAGCTCCGGCGTTAGCCTTGGTTCCCGGGAGACAGGAACATCCAAAGCTGACAACTCAGATCAGGAGGCAGCTATGCGCTGTCGTCACCTCGGATTCACCACGGCTTCGGCATGCGCGGCCCTGCTGATCCTCCCCGGCGCGGGCGCGCTCGCCGCACCGGCCCCCGCCGCCGATGCGGGACTCGTCCACCAGGCGCGCCAGGTGCCGCCCCCACCCGACACCGGCCCGTACGTCGTGCGCTGCCTCGACAACGGCCTGGCAATGTGGAGCGACGGTTCCACCGGCTGGTCCGAATGGTGTGCCAGCGGCACCGGCAGCCCGCACGGGCCGGACGGGTTCGGGCCGATGGGGCCGGTGGACCCGGCGCTGCCGGGTCAGCCGGGCGGTCCGGTCGCGCCCGGCGGCCCGATGATGCCGGGCGGGCCGATGATGCCCGGCATGCCCTGACACGGTCGGCTCTCGCACGCCCCGCAGCCGCGGCCGGATCGCGAGCCGGCTCGTGGTCGTGACCGCCTGCCTGCCCCGCACCGCCCACGTCAGCGCCTGAGCGCATCCCTGGCTTCGGCCAGGAACCCGCGCTCCGCGGCGCCGTGCGAGAGGTCGATCGCGCGCGTGTAGGCCGCGTGCGCCTCTTCGTTCCTGCCGAGCGCCGCGCACAGATGCGCCCGCGTCGCCCAGGCAGGCTGGAACGCCTGCTCGCCCACCTCCAGGTCCAGTACGGCCAGCCCCGCGGCGGGCCCGTCCACGCGGGCGACGGCGGCGGCGAGCGAGGTGGCGCTGCCGAGGGTGGGGGCCAGCCGGTGCAGGGCGCGATGGATGTCCAGCAGGACCGCCGGGTCGGCGTCCGCCCCTTCGGCCGCCTGGATGGCCGCTTCCAACTGATACCGGCCGAGCGTCGCGAACAAGTGCGCACGGCGCAGGTGCTCGTGTCCGCGCGCGATCAGCTCGGCGTCCCACACTGCTCGGTCCTGCTGTTCCAGCGGCACATAGCGCCCCTCGGCGTCGCGCCGGGCCGGCGCGCGAGCCGTGCACAGCTCGATCAGCGCCGCCAGCCCGTGCGCTTCAGGATCGTCGGGCAGCACCTCGGTGAGCACCTCCGCCAGATACAGCGCCTCGCCGGCGAGGGATTCGCGCGGTTCACGGCCGGTGGTGTGCCAGTCGATGGCGAAGGCGCCGTAGACGGCCTCCAGCACGGCGTCGATGCGGGCCGGGAGCTCCGCCCGGTCGGGCACGCGAAACGGAATGCGCGCCTGCCGAATCCGCTTCTTCGCCCTGGTCAGCCGGGCGGCCATGGTGGACTTGGGCACAGCGAAGGCACCGGCGATCTGTTCGGCCGTGCAGCCGAGCAGAGTGTTGAGCATGAGCGGGGTGCGCGCGGCGGGGTCGACGGCCGGGTGCGCGCACACGAACATCAACTCGAGTCTGCGGTCCTCCAGCGTGCCCGGCTCGATCCGGTCGAGCAGGCCGGGATCGTGGTGCTGCGGGTCGAGCGCGACGGTGCGCCGCGCGGCCGCGCCGGTCACGACATCGCGCACCCGGTTACGGGCCACCGTCGACAGCCACGCGTCCGGGTCGGCGGGGACCCCGCCCCCCCGCCAGGTGCGCCGCGCCCCCG
>NZ_JARWRU010000504.1 GCF_029867845.1 Nocardia farcinica
CCCCCCCCCCCAACCGCCACCGCTTGATGTGCCCCGGGGGCGCGGAGTTGTTAAAACCACCCCGCCCGTCACAACCCCCCTGCCCCCGCACGCCCGGGCAGCCCGGGCGTCGAGTGCCGACAAGGTCAGGCCATGCCGAAGCGCTGCGCGGCCCACTGGGCGATCAACCGGACATGGTTGTCCCACCACTGATAGGACTCGGGGGTGAACGGCGGGGGCGGCGGGGCCTCGCCGGGGAACAGCAGCAGCGCGTCGGGATCGCCGAGGGTGGGCTCGGTCGGCATCCCGGTGCCGGGCAGCGCCGTGGCCTGCTCCGGCTGCTGGTCCTGCTGCGCGTGCCCGATCTCCTCGCTCTCCTCCGCCGCCGGGTGCAGCGGCTGCCCCGGACCGGCCCAGCGGCTGTCGGTGTGCAGCGCGTAGGAGGTCTGCGCGACCGGCTGGTCCGGTTCACCCGCGCGGAAGCGCTGCGGGTCGATGCGCTCGGGGTCGAACTCGCCCGGCCGCACCGAGGAGCCGGTCTCCAGGCCGCCGAACAGGCCGGGGCCGAAGATCTCGGTGTTGGCGGCGGTCCTGGCGTCCTCGGCGACCGCGTGGCCGCCCTCGTCGTGGCCGAAGGACAACCCGCCACCCGCGTACAGCCCGGCGGTGAGCAGCCCGCACGCCAGCGCGCCCACGGCGGTCGGCAGGGCGGGCAGCGGCCTGCCCCTGACCGGTTCGACGGCCTGCTCGGCCTCGTCGCCACCGGCCAGGTCGTCGAGCACCCAGCGCGCGGCGCCGACCGCGGTGGCCGCGGCCGCCAGCGGACACGACAGCACGGGAACGCCGAGATCCTCGACGGCGGCGCGCACCTCGAAGGAGTCGGCGGCCGAGCCGATGAGCACCACCGCGTCCAGCCGGACCCCGGCCGCCTCGCTCTGTTCCTCCGCGGCCCGCACCACCTCGCCGAGCGCGCCCACCGACCCGGCGCGGCCGGTGGCGGCCAGCACCCGGCTACGCGCGGCGTCGACCACGGTGGCGGCCTGGTAGCCGGGCACGACGTCGCAGACCAGCAGGTCACCGAATTCGGTCAGCGAGGGCAGGTCGGCGGCCACCGACAGGTGCGCTGAGGTCAGCGGGACCAGCGCGGCGCCGTGCCAGCGGCCCTCGGCCAGCCTGGTCACCACCGCCCTGCGCTGCGCGGGCTCCCGGTACACCACCGCCGCGCCCGCGATCGCCGCCTCGAGATCGCCGTCCGGGAGAACGGCGTCATCGGCCGGATCGGCCTCGGGTCCCGCCCCGCACAGCTCGCGGACGTCCATCGCGCGCAGTTCCGCCGCCACCCCGTCCAGGGCGCTCTCCACCGCGGCGGCGATGTCCGCCGGATCGGTTCCGGTCCTGACCACCCGGTGCACGAGCACCCGCTCGGACCACCGGCCCGCCGCGTCCGACAACGCCACCGCGCGCACCGCGCCGCGTTCGATGGAAGCCCCCACAGTCACCATGAGTCGAGCCACCACACCCGCCTTCCCCGTCACCGTTTCCGCGGATCCCGCCGCCGTCGCCACCGGCCGTCACGCTCTGCCCGTTCGGACAGCCATTCCGACGGCCCGCTCGCACGGCTCGAACCGGACCCGCCTGGTCGAATCGGCACGCCCCGATCGATACCCGATGCGCGACGATGCGCCTACCGATTCACGCGTGCTCAGTTGGGGTTCGACACCACGACCGGTGCGGATGGGTGGGAGAAGTGACCGAATTATCCGCCACCGGCGATCCGGGCATGTCGGACCTCTATCGGTACCGCTAGCCTGGACCCGTGGAAGTGCAAGCGAAGGCCGAGGCGAAGCCCAGGAAGCGACACCTTGACCCCGCTTTGGAGATGCAGGACGATCCGCGGGAATTGATGCCGCGCAAGCGACCCACCCAGGAGCGGAGCAAGCGCAAATTCGACGCGCTGTTGGCGGCTTCGCGCGAATTGCTCGTCGAAGTCGGTTTCGAGTCGTTCACCTGTGAAGAAGTCGCCGCGAGGGCCGAGGTGCCCATCGGCACCCTGTATCAATTCTTCGCCAACAAATACGTCATCGTCTGCGAACTCAACCGTCAGGACCTCGTGGCGGTCTCGCGGGAACTCGCCGATTTCCACGGTGAGATCCCGTCGCTGGACTGGCTGCGGCACATGAACCAATTCGTCGACCATCTGGCCAATCTGTGGGTCACCGATCCCTCACGCCGCGAGGTGTGGCTGGCCATGCAGTCCACCCCGTCCACGCGGGCCACCGGCGCCATCCACGAGAAGGAGTTCGCCGAGGTCGTCTCGCAGATGCTGCGCCCGCTCACCCCGCGCACCCCGAGGGCGCGGCGCACCATGATGGCCGAGGTGCTGGTGCACGTCGTGTACTCGATGCTCAATTTCTCGGTCCAGGACGAGCAGTCGCACGCCGACGCGGTCGCCGAACTCAAGCGGCTGATGGTGGCCTATCTGCTGGTCGCGGAGAAGGAGTCGCGGGCGGGCGATTCCGCACCGCGACGCAACTGACTACCGCCTGGCCGCCCGCTCAGGGCTGGGCAGGCCTGCCCTCGATGAGATCGGCCAGTTCGCCCGGGTCCTCCAGCACCACCATGGCGGCCGCGGTGTCACCGTCGTGGGTCAGCGACAGGTGCACCCGCACCCGGGGCAGGAATTCCGCGGCGAGGCCGTGCAGTTTGATGCTCGGCCGCCCCCACGCGTCGTTGACCACCTCGATCAGCGGATACGGGTTGTCCCCGATCTGCGGGCTGCGGGCGAACCGCGAGGACGCCCACGCCTTGAGCACCGCCTCCTTGGCCGCCCAGCGCGCGGCGTAGCTGCGGGCCGGATCGGTGCCCTTGCTCTGGCAGTAGCGGCGCTCGCCCGCGGTGAAGCTCTCGCGCAGCATGGTGGTGCCGACGCGATCCAACTGCTCGGCGAACTCCGAGATGGTCACCAGATCCAAGCCGATTCCCAGAATGGTCATGCGTCCTCGCAGCTCCCTCACACGCGTGGCGGGAGTGCCACCGCCTACCTCCGACGGCCGCGCTCCCGCCCGGCAAACCTCTCGACAGTTCTCGGTCACGTCGCCGCAACGGTCACTCGCGGCGGACGACTCGCAGTGCAGCGTACTGGTTCCCGCACACGACGAGGCCGGGTAGGGGGGGGCGGGCCCCCCGCCCCCACACCCCCCGGGGGGGGGCGAAAGGGGGGGCGCCCCCCCCCCCGCCCCGGGCCAAACCCCCGGGGGGGAAACCGCCGGCCGC
>NZ_JARWRU010000505.1 GCF_029867845.1 Nocardia farcinica
CGCGTCTCGGTGGGGGCCCCGCGCTCCTCCCCGCGACCCCCCCCCCGCCGCCGCAGCGTTGGTGCGTGTTTTTATCCGGCCCCCCGGCGCGTTTTTATTTGTCGCGGCTCCCCCCCCCACGTCCGCGGCACGGTCGATCAGCACAGCTCGCGCGCCACGGCAGGCAGGCTCAGTGCTGTGAGAAGTCCACCTGCGCGGCGGGATTGGCCACCGCCGTGGTCACCCCGGCCCCGAAGGGCCCGTCCTCGTCGAAGAGGGTGGCGTTGCCGACCGCGATGCCGTCGGTGCTGAAGTGGTTCTCGGCCTGCACGCCGATGGCGCCGCCGCGCGGCAGCCTGCTCAGCACCAGGGTCAGGTCGCCGTTGATGTAGCCGACGCCCTGCTGACCCCAGTTGGTGAGCATGCTGGTGGACTCGCCGACGGTGGCCACGGTGGCCAGCACATTGGGCTCCTCGCCGAGGATCACCGGGAAGGGCCGCTGCCAGGTGCGCTTGCGCTGGTCGTTCTGGTGCCCGCCGAGCCGCCGCGACCACCCGGACGCGTCTTCGCCGCTGTTCCACAGGTACGACACCGGCGCGTCGCCGCGCAGTTCGGCCGGCGGCGGCTCTGGCACCTCTCCCCTGGTCCACACCTGTCCCGGCGGTTGCTCGGAGGGACGTAGGAAGACCGCGGTGGCCCTGGCCACCGCTCGCCCCTCCTGGAGCAACTGGGCGTCGGCCACGGCGATGCGCGACCCGCGCCGGACCTCGACGGTGGTCACCTCGAGCGGCTTGCGCAGCGTGGCGCGGAACAGGTCGACCGTGAGCCGGGCGGGGACGAAACCCTCCGGTCGATGCGCGGAGTCGAGCTCACCGCCGAGCAGGCCGCAGATCGCGGGCCCGTTGACCATGTCCGGCGACCACGCGCCCACCGCGGCGGGCAGCGGCTCGAAACCACGATCGGTGCGTTCGAAGAACGCCAGCGGAACACTCATCTCACTCCAGTCCGCCGCCGGGCGCTAAAAGCCCGCCGCGCCGTGACGCGGCGGCCCATCGACCCGGTCGGCCTGTATACCGACCCGTCGGTCCGCTCTAGGC
>NZ_JARWRU010000506.1 GCF_029867845.1 Nocardia farcinica
CGCTGGCCCCGCCGGCGGCCCCGCTGCAACCTGCCGCGCCCCCCCGCCCGCACCCGCACGCCCGCCCACGCGCCAACCACCCCCCCCCGGCCCCCGCGCTGCCCGGCGTGCACGCGGTGCTCACCCACGCCGACGCTCCCGGCCGGTCCTTCTCCACCGCCCGGCACGAGATGCGCTCCGACGATCCCGACGACACCTACGTCCTCGACCGCACGGTCCGCTTCGTCGGCCAGCGGGTCGCGGCCGTGGTCGCCGACGATCTCGGCACCGCCCTCGCCGCCTGCCGGGCGATCCGGGTGGAGTACGAACCGCTGCCCGCCGTCTTCGACCCGGAGGAAGCGCTGGCCGAGGGCGCGCCGTTGCTGCACGGCGACAAGACCGGCGAGGCGCGCATCGCCGATCCGTCGCGCAATCTGGTCGCCGAGGTGCACGGCGAGGTCGGCTCGATCGCCGACGGCCTGGCGCGGGCGGCGAAGGTGGTGCGCGGGGTGTGGCACAGCCCGCGCGCCCAGCACGTGCACCTGGAGACGCACGGCGGCGTCGGCTGGCTCGACTCGCGGGGCAGGCTGGTGATCCGGTCAAGCACCCAGGTGCCGTTCCTGGTGCGGGCCGAGCTGTGTGAGATCTTCGGGCTGGCGCGCGAGCGGGTGCGGGTGTTCGCGGCCAGGGTCGGCGGCGGGTTCGGCGCCAAGCAGGAGATGCTGGCCGAGGATCTGATCGCGCTGGCCGTGCTGCGGACCGGCAGGCCGGTGCGTTACGAGTTCACCCGCTCGGCGGAGTTCACCTCCGCCACCACCAGGCATCCCATGCGGGTCGAGGTCACCGCCGGGGCAGACGCCGACGGCACGCTGACCGCGCTGGCCGTGGACGTGCTCACCGACGCGGGCGCCTACGGCAACCACAGCCCCGGCGTGATGTTCCACGGTGTCGGCGAATCGGTGGAGGTCTACCGCTGCCCGAACAAGCGGGTCGACGCCCGCTCGGCCTACACCAACAATGTGCCCTCCGGCGCGTTCCGCGGCTACGGGCTCGGCCAGATCGTCTTCGGCATCGAGTGCGCGCTCGACGAACTGGCCAGGGAACTGGGCACGGACCCGTTCGAGTTCCGTGCCCGCAATGTGGTCGTCTCCGGCGACCCGTTCGTCGGTTCGAAGGTCGAGCCGGGGGATCTGGTGTTCGGCAGTTATGGCCTGGACCAGTGCCTGGCCAAGGCGCGGGCGGCGCTGCGACGCGGCAACGGCGTGCTGGCCCCGGGGCCGGACTGGCTGGTCGGCGAGGGCATGGCGCTGGCGATGATCGCCACCATTCCGCCGCGCGGGCACCACTCCGACGCCTCGATCACGCTGCGCCGCGACGGCCGCTACGAACTGCGCTTCGGCACCGCCGAATTCGGCAACGGCACCACCACCGTGCACCTCGGTCTCGCCGCGACCGCCCTCGGCGTCCCGGCCGAACTGATCGACCTGCGTCAGTCCGACACCGACCTGGTCGGCTACGACACCGGCGCGTTCGGCTCCACCGGCATCGTCGTCGCGGGCAAGGCCACCCACCTGGCCGCGCTCGAGCTGCGCGAGCAGATCCTGGCCAGGGCCGCCGAACTCACCGGCGCGGCCCTGGGCGAGTGTGTGCTCGGTTCGGACGGTGTGCGCTGCGGGGCCCGGCTGGTCACGCCGGAAGAGCTGACGGCCGAAGGGGAGCTGGTGGCCACCGCCTCGCACGCGGGCACGCCGCGCTCGGTCAGCTTCAACGTGCAGGCCTTCCGAGTCGCCGTGCACCCGGACACCGGGCAGGTGCGCATCCTCCAGTCGGTCCAGGCCGCCGACGCGGGCACGGTCCTGCATCCCGCGCAGTGCCGAGGCCAGGTGGAAGGCGGTGTGGCGCAGGCCATCGGCACCGCGCTGTACGAGGACATGCGCAGCGAGCGCGGGGTGGTCACCACCGACGTGCTGCGGCACTACCACATCCCGCAGGCCGCCGACCTGCCCGTCACCGAGGTCGAATTCGCCGAGACCAGCGACGAACTCGGCCCGCTGGGCGCGAAATCCATGAGCGAATCGCCCTACAACCCGGTGGCCCCCGCGCTGGCCAACGCCATCAGGGACGCCACCGGGGTGCGGCTGTACCGTCTGCCCATGACCGCCGACCGCGTCTGGCTGGCCCTGCGTGAACATCACCGGCGAGCGGGCGGTCCGCGAGAAGGAGGGACACCATGACCGCCACCCGGTTGCCGGAGAACGTGCGCGCCAGGATCGAGGCCGTGCTCGAGGCTGTCGACGCCGGGCTGCGCACCCGCTATCCGGGACCGGGCGAACGGCCACAGCCCATCCACACCGCCTACGTGCCCGCCGACCAGGTCACCGCCGACACCCCGGCGGTCTGGGGCGCGGCCGCGCTCGACCTGCTCGACCGGCACGCGGGCGAGCTGAGCGACCTCGACACCGGCGGGGGGTTCGCCGACGTGCGCGAACGGCTGCGCACCGCGCCGGTCCAGGATCTGCGCATCGACTTCGAGGACGGCTACGGCCCGCGCCCCGACGACGAGGAGGACGCCGCCGCGCTGGCCGCGGGCGAGGTCGTCGCCGCCTGGGCGGCCTCGGCGGCCGGACCGCACCGGTTCGGCATCCGCGTCAAGGGGCTCGGCGGGCTGGAACGCCGCCGCGCCCTGCGGACCCTGGAGCTGGTTCTCGACGGCGCCGGCGGGGTTCCCGACGGCTTCGTGGTGACGGTGCCCAAAGTGCGCGCCGCCGAGCAGGTCTCGGCGCTGGTCGCGCTGTGTGAGGGGCTGGAGCGCGGCAGCGGGCTCGCGGCGGGCGCGCTGCGGTTCGAGCTGCAGATCGAAAGTCCGCAGGCCATCATCGGCCCGAACGGCGACGCGCCGGTCGCGCGGATGATCACGCTCGCCGAGGGACGCTGCGACGCCCTGCATTTCGGCACCTACGACTACACCGCCGACTGCGGGGTCGCCGCCCCCTACCAGGCGCTGGACCATCCCGCCGCCGACCATGCCAAGGCGGTCATGCAGGTCGCGGCCGCCCAGACCGGGGTGTGGGTGTGCGACGGCTCCACCCAGATCGTGCCCGAGGCCGACCCGCCCGCCGCGCTGCGCGAACACCACCGGCTGGTCACCCGCTCGCTGCGGCGCGGCTACTACCAGGGCTGGGACATGCACCCCGGTCACCTGATCACCCGCTGGGCCGCCACCTACGA
>NZ_JARWRU010000507.1 GCF_029867845.1 Nocardia farcinica
GCCCGTAGTAGACCCGCCCGTCGTAGGACGTGATCCCGATGCTCGAGGCCTGATTGCGCAGCAGCGGCGACACCGCGTACATCTCCAG
This sequence comes from Nocardia farcinica, assembly GCF_029867845.1. Lineage (GTDB taxonomy): Bacteria > Actinomycetota > Actinomycetes > Mycobacteriales > Mycobacteriaceae > Nocardia > Nocardia farcinica_A. Next base: position 89 of record NZ_JARWRU010000507.1, read on the forward strand.
CATCCGCGCGCCGCCGATGTACATCGGCCGCTGCGGACCCGGTGCGTTGGTGATCACCAGGTTGAACGTGTGTTCTGCGAACGTACTCGCCGCCCGCACGCTCACCGCGTGCAGGCTCGCCGGGGCGAAGCCGGACAGGTGCACCAGCGTGCGCGCCCGCACTCCGCGCCGCAGCCCCGCGTTGGCCTCGTTGGCGTGCGCGATGTGCTGGAGCCGGATCACCGGGTTCGGCTCGCCGACCGGCAGGTCGATCAGGAACGAGGACACCTCGCTGGCGGGCGCGGGGCGGTCGGCGCCGTCGTCGTCGACATAGACCGACATCGGCACCACCGCGCGCAGGGTGCTCGACTCCACCAGCCCCGCGCCCCGCGACAACAGCCAGTTGCGCAGCGCCCCGGTGACCACGGCGAGGATGACGTCGTTGAGCGAGCAGTCGAAGTGCTTGCGGATGCGGCGATGGCTGCCGAGGTCGGTGTTCGCGGTGGCGAAGCGCCGGTGCCGGGAGGTGGGCGCGTTCAGGGGGCTGTCGGGCGCGCCGATGGCCACCGTGCGCACCGCCGAGACCATCGAGTCCAGCGCCCGGGTCGCCGCGCCGACCATGGCGAACGCCTCGGCGCTGCGTTCACGAGCCACGGTCATCGCCTCGCGCGGGCGGGCCGCCAGCCGGGTCAGCGCACCGACCAGCAGTTCCACCTCGGTCGGCTCGCGCGGCGGCTCCCACAGCAAGTCGGCCAGCTCCCGCGGCGACGGTGTGGTGTCGAGGATGACGTGGCCGATCTCCAGTGCCTCGTCGCCGTCGACCAGGGCGGCGTGGGTCTTGGTGAAGATCGCGCTGCGCCCGCCCGCCATGCCCTCGATCAGATACATCTCCCACAGCGGCCTGCTCTGGTCCAGCGGTCGCGAGGCCAGCCGGGCGACCAGCTCGTGCAGCTGGTCCTCGGTGCCGGGGCTGGGCAGCGCGGAGCGGCGCACGTGATAGCTGATGTCGAATGGGCTGTCCTCCACCCACACCGGTTTGCCCAGCGAGAGCGGGATCTCGCGGACCTTCCAGCGATAACGCGGGACCAGCGCGAGCCTGCTCTCCACCAGATCGATCAGGGCTTCGTAGTCCAGCCCCGCGGCGGCGCCGGAGTCGGTGCCGTCGGGACCGGCCAGGATCGCGAGGGAGCCGATGTGGATCGGGTTGCTGCTCGACTCCAGCCGGTAGAACGCCGCGTCCTGCGGCGTCAATCTGGTGATCACGCTGCCAGTCGCTCCTTTCGATACTGGTGACGCCCGACACCGCCGGTCACGCGACACCCGGTGGCGCGACCGTCGGCGCGAGCGGGCCGCGGCGGCGTTACGGTGGCACGATGCCTCGATTCGATCACAGGGGGCACCCGCCTGCATAGCACTGCGCGGCGGTGGCCCGCCCGCGGTTCTGCCCGGCGGGCGCGCACTGTGTCGGCGGTAGTGCACGCACTGTGCCCAGGTAGCGCGACTACCATGAGTTCGAGCCGCGGATTCCGCCGAACTCGGCGGAGCCCGACGGGGGGACCAACACGACACCCGACCAGAGGACTGAAAAGACCCGTGCCTGCGCTTTCGCTTTCGAGGTTGCTACGGATCGGTGAGGGTCGCACCGTCAAGCGGCTCGCTCATCTCGCCGACGAGGTGATCGCGATCGGCCCGGACTACGAGGATCTGACCGACGCGGAGCTGCGGGCGAAGACCGAGGAGTTCAAGCAGCGTTACGCCGACGGCGAAACCCTCGACGACCTGCTGCTCGAGGCCTTCGCGGTGGCCAGGGAGGCGTCTTGGCGGGTGCTCAACCAGAAGCACTACAAGGTGCAGATCATGGGTGGCGCCGCGCTGCATCTGGGCAACATCGCCGAGATGAAGACCGGTGAGGGCAAGACCCTGACCTGTGTGCTGCCCGCCTACCTGAACGCGCTGTCCGGCGAGGGCGTGCACGTGGTCACGGTCAACGACTACCTGGCCAAGCGCGACGCCGAGTGGATGGGTCGCGTGCACCGCTTCCTCGGCCTCGAGGTCGGCGTGATCCTCGGCGGCATGACCCCGCCGCAGCGGCGGGTGGCCTACCACGCCGACATCACCTACGGCACGAACAACGAGTTCGGCTTCGACTACCTGCGCGACAACATGGCGCACTCGCTCGACGACCTGGTGCAGCGCGGCCACAACTTCGCCGTGGTCGACGAGGTCGACTCCATCCTCATCGACGAGGCCCGCACCCCGCTGATCATCTCCGGCCCGGCCGACGCCTCCTCCAAGTGGTACGCGGAGTTCGCCCGCATCGCGCCGCTGCTGAAGAAGGACCTGCACTACGAGGTCGACATCAAGAAGCGCACCATCGGCGTGCACGAGGCCGGCGTGGAGTTCGTCGAGGACCAGCTCGGCATCGACAACCTCTACGAGGCGGCCAACTCGCCGCTGGTCAGCTACCTGAACAACGCCATCAAGGCCAAGGAGCTCTACCAGCGCGACAAGGACTACATCGTCCGCGACGGCGAGGTCATCATCGTCGACGAGTTCACCGGCCGCATCCTGGTGGGCCGCCGCTACAACGAGGGCATGCACCAGGCCATCGAGGCCAAGGAAGGGGTGGAGATCCAGCCGGAGAACCAGACGCTGGCCACCATCACCCTGCAGAACTACTTCCGCCTCTACAACAAGCTCTCCGGCATGACCGGCACCGCCGAGACCGAGGCCGCCGAGCTGCACCAGATCTACAGCCTGGGCGTCGTCCCGATCCCGACCAACCGGCCGATGCAGCGCATCGACCAGTCGGACCTGATCTACAAGTCCGAGGAGGCCAAGTTCAACGCGGTGGTCGACGACGTGGCCGAGCGCCACGCCCTCGGCCAGCCGGTGCTGATCGGTACCACCAGCGTGGAACGCTCGGAGTACCTGTCCAAGCAGTTCACCCGGCGCGGCATCCCGCACAGCGTGCTCAACGCCAAGTTCCACGAGAAGGAAGCCGAGATCATCGCCGAGGCGGGTCGCCCCGGCGCGGTCACCGTGGCCACCAACATGGCGGGCCGTGGCACGGACATCGTGCTCGGTGGCAACCCCGACATCATCGCCGACCTGCTGCTGCGCAAGCAGGGGCTGGACCCGGTGGAGACCCCCGAGGAGTACGAGGCGGCCTGGTTGCCCACCCTGGAGAAGGTCAAGGCGCAGACCGAGGCCGACGCCGAGGCGGTCCGCCAGGCGGGCGGCCTGTACGTGCTCGGCACCGAACGCCACGACTCCCGCCGCATCGACAACCAGCTGCGCGGCCGCTCCGGCCGCCAGGGCGACCCGGGCGAGTCCCGG
>NZ_JARWRU010000508.1 GCF_029867845.1 Nocardia farcinica
CACCCACACCCCCCGCGGGGCGGGCGCGGTACGGGGGGGGCCTCGGCCAACCGCCCACGCCGATGCCATCGCCGCCGCCGACGAGGTCACCTCGACCAATGTCGAACACGGCGTCGCCAGGGTGCTCGAGCGCTGGTGGGCCTAGGGCGTGTGCCGAAGTGAGGGCGGGCGCCGGAGGAGGCAGGTGGACCCGGTGCGCGCGGGCCGCCCCGGTCAGGCGGACGCGGGGACGGACACGGGCGCGCCCTCCGGGTGGGGCCCCTGCGCCCCCGCGGCCCCTGTCTCGGGTGCGCTCTCGGGCGCGGGTGCGGGTTCGGGTTCGGGTGCGGGCTCGGGCGCCGCGGGTGGCGCGGATTCACCGGGAGTCCCGGGGACGGAGACGTCCGGCAGGCCCAACTCCTGCTCGTACCGGCTCATCTCCTCCCGGTAGGTGTCGTTGTAGGTCTTCCAGACCGTGGTGACGATGCCGGTGAGCTCGTCGAGGATGAGCGAGCCGTGCTCGAAGTCGGCGCGCAGGCCGTCGGGGACCGGGTAGGCGCTGGTCAGCGGCAGACCGAGGATGCCCGCGTCGGCGCCGAGGGCGAGGAAGCGCTCCAGGATCTTCCCGACCACCTCGACCACGGTGCCGTCGGCCGCGGTGTAGACGCGGCCGTTGACGAAGGTGGCGTACTGCCCGCCCTGGGCGGCTGGCAGCGGTTCGGAGGTGGCCTCGCCGAGCGGGCCCGCCGGCCCGCCGGTGGCCGCGTAGTGCTCGGCGATCAGATTGTCGTCGACCATGGTCAGCAGCCGGGCGGTGAGCTGGGCCAGCGCGGCCAGATCGGAGCCCGCGCGCTTGGGGGTCTGCGCGCCTGGCGTGCCCGCCGCGATGTCGCGGATGCGGTCCATCATCGAGTAGGCGGCGTCGCCGGGGCAGGTGGTGTATCCGACGTCGCGGTGGGCGAACACGATCGGCAGATCCACCTGTTCACCGAGGGCGTACGGGGTGTACTGGGTGCCCTCGGACCACATGGTGGTCCAGCCCTTGGGATCGAGCCCGGCGATCCTGGTGCGCCAGCCGATGAACTTGCCGATCGCCTGGACAGCGGCCTCGGTGGGCGGCACGGTCTCGTGATTGCCCATCAGCGCCACGCCGGCGGTGTTCTCGTTGAAGCCGCCCGCGTGCGCGCCCTGCACCGGCCGGTCCAGGCCGCCGCGCCTGCCCTCGAAGATCTGCCCGTACTTGTCGACCAGCGCGTTGTAGCCGATGTCGCACCAGTTCAGGGTCTGCGAGTGGTAGGCGTAGATGGCCCGCACGATGCCCGCCGACTCGGCGCGGGTGTAGTCGTTGCGCCCGGCGGTGTGGTGCACGGTGACCCCGCCGAGGAAGTCGTCGTAGGTGGGGGTCATGCAGTTGATGGATTCGTCGGCGCCCCACTGGCTTCGGGTGATGACGCTCGGCCCGCCCGCGGGCAGGGGCGCGGCGATCTCGTGCAGGCCGGCGTCCAGCGCGCCGCGGCCGGGATCGATGAGCACGGCGGTCAGGTCGTCGATGGCCTGGGCCGGGTCGAACTCGGGATGCGCGATGGGCGCAGCCGGATCGGATTGCGCTGCCCCGTTTGATGTTCGCCGATCCGTAGCCTCTGGTTTGCGGATGGCCAGGATCTGCACCGCGTCGGTCTCGCCGACATAGACGGGCTCGGTTCCGGCGACGGCGCCCGCGGGGGCGGTGTCGCTGCGGCCGGAGTCCACCGGTTCGGCCGGGTACCACTCGCCCCAGGTGCCGTCGGACTCGCGCGCGCGGACCATCGCCACCGTGCCGGACAGGTCGGGCGCGGTGAGCGCGACCATGCTGAACGGCTCGTCCCGCGACAGTTCCTTGACCTGTGCGCCGAGCCGGTCGAGCAGTTCCCTCGGCAGCACTCCGGGGGCCAGCGCGGGGGAGTCGGGGGTGAGGTCGCCCGGCAGTCCGCCGGGGGCGGCGATGGCGGCGGGCGCGGGCGCGGGGGCCGGGCTCGCGGCGTCGGGCCGGGTCGTCTCGGCGGGGGTAGTGCCTGGTAGCGCCAGTTCGCGGAGGTCCGACAAGCGTAGCTCGGGCAGGTCGAGTCCGGTGAGCTCGCGCAGCGGCAGCGTGATGTCGGAGGCCTGGCCGAGGGCGACCTCGGCCAGTTGTGCGGGCACCGCGGCGAGGTCG
>NZ_JARWRU010000509.1 GCF_029867845.1 Nocardia farcinica
CCACCCCGGGGCGGGGGGCCCCTGCGTCGTGTGCGGGGGGGGGGCCCACCGGGCGCCGCCCCCCCGCTCCCCCGCCCCCCCACCGACCAGGCCGCGTCCGCGGCGGTCCCCGGGTGCGGACAGCCGCCAGGTACTGGCCGATCTCGGCTACACCGACGACGAGGTCTCCGCTCTCGTCGACAGCGGCGTCGTCGCCGACTGAACCCCGCGCCGGTACCGCGGCAACGATGTCGCGGGGGTGTCACCGACAACGACGTCGGGAACAGCCCGCCCGGCCCCGTGATGGGCCTCGACCGGTATCGGTACGGCTGCTGCCGGTGGGGTTGGCAGCTGTACCGATACCGGGGCTTCAGAAACCGCGCCGGTGATCGGTGGGAGCATTGCGGGAGCTCCCACCTCCCGACCTCCGTCAGAGTCCGAGCGAGCGCCCGACGATCTCCCGCATGATCTCGTTGGTGCCGCCGTAGATCTGCTGCACCCGAGCGTCCCGCCAGCGGCGGGCGACCTCGTACTCCTCCATGTAGCCGTAGCCGCCGTGCAGCTGCAGGCACGTGTCGAGCGCCTCGAACTCGAGCTCGGTGGTCCAGAACTTCGCACCGGCTGCCTCGGCGGCGGTCAGTTCCCCGCTGTTCTGCGCCTCGATACAGCGGTCGATGAACACGCGTGCGACGCCGACCCGGGTCGACAGGTCGGCCAGCCGGAACCGATTGGCCTGGAACGAGCCGATCGGCTGTCCGAAGGCTTTGCGTTCCTTGGCGTAGTCGACCGCGGTCTGCACCGCGTGCTCGGCGTTGGCGACCGCGACCACGGCCATCGACAGTCGCTCCTGCGCGAGATTGCCCATCAGGTAGCGCAAGCCCTTGCCCGGCTCGCCGAGAGCGTTCTCATCGGGAACTCGGACATCGCGGAAGAACAATTCGGCGGTGTCCTGGGCCCGCCGCCCGATCTTGTCGAGTTTGCGGCCCCGTTCGAAGCCCTCGCTGTCTGCCGGGACGACGAACAGGCCGAAGCCTCCGCCGTCGGTCTCCGGGATGCGGGCGGCGACGATGATCAGATCGGCTTGGATGCCCCGGGTGACGAAGGTCTTGGCGCCGTTCACCCGCCACCCACCGCTCTCCCGGACCGCAGTGGTCTTGATGGCGCGCAGATCCGAACCGGTGCCGGGCTCGGACATGGCGATCGCGATCGCCGTCTCACCGGAGACGATGCCGGGAAGCCAGCGCTGCTGCTGCTCCGGCGAGGCGATGTCGAGGTAGTACGGCAGCACGATGTCGTTGGTCAGCGAGAAACCGTCGCCGACGGTTCCGGTGCGCACCACCTCTTCGTTCAGCACCGCGTTGAACCGGAAATCCCGTAATCCGGCGCCACCGAATTGCTCGGGGGCGGCGAAACCGACCAGCCCCTGCGCCGCCGCGGCCTTCCAGAAGCCTCGGTCGACCTGGCCCGCGGCCTCCCACTCGGCGGTGTGCGGGACCGCGTTCTTCTCGAGAAAACTGCGGACCGCGGCGCGGAACTGCTCGTGTTCGTCTGCGAAAAGCGTGCGGCGCATGTCAGATTCCCATCGCTTTCCCGATGATCTCCTTCATGATCTCGCTGGTCCCGCCATAGATCCGCTGGACCCGGGCATCGGCGTACGCCCGCGCGATCGGGTACTCCGCCATGTAGCCGTAGCCGCCGAACAGCTGCAGGCAGGCGTCCACGACCCGGCCCTGTGTCTCCGTCGCCGCGAACTTCGCCATCGCCGCTCGATCGGCGCCGAGTTCGCCCGCGACATGCTCCCGCAGACAATCCAGGACGAAGGCACGCAGCACCTCGGTGCGGGTGTGCGCCTCGGCCAGAGTGAATCGGGTGTTCTGGTAGTTCGCCAGTGGCTTGCCGAATGCGGTGCGTTCCCGTACGTATTCGCTCGCGTACTCGATCGCACGCGCAGCGGCCGCCGTGCTCGCCACGGCGATCGTCAGCCGCTCCTGCGGCAGATTCGACACGAGCGCGCCGAAGCCCCCGCCGAGTTCGCCCAGCAGATTGGCCGCCGGCACTCGCGCGTTGTCGAAGAACAATTCGGCGGTGTCCTGGGCGTGCATCCCGATCTTCTCGAGGTTGCGGCCGCGGCTGAATCCGGGAGTATCGCGTTCCACCACGATCAACGAAAGTCCGCCGTGCCTGTTCGCGCCCTTGTCGGTCCGAACGGCGACTATCACCAGGTCGGCGTTCATGCCGTTGGATATGAAGGTCTTCGCGCCGTTGACGACGAAATGATCGCCGTCGCGAGTCGCGGTGGTCTCGATTCCGGCGAGGTCCGAGCCGGTCCCCGGCTCGGTCATCGCGATCGCGGCGATGAGCCGACCGGTGGCGAGACCGGGCAACCAGCGCTTGCGCTGATCATTATCGGCATAGCGCAGGAAGTACGGCACGCAGATGTCGTTGTGCAGGTTGACACCGAACGACATGACGCCCGCGCGCGATACCTCCTCGGCGATCACGGCGTTGAAGCGGAAATCGTCCACGCCGCCGCCGCCGAACTCCTCGTCGATCGCCATTCCGAGGAAGCCGTGGCTGCCCGCCTCGGCGAACACCTCGCGCGGAATGATGCCGTCCTTCTCCCACCGGGAGTAGTTCGGCACCACCCGGGATTCGAGGAAGGCGCGGAAACTCGCCCGGAAGCTCTCGTGCTCGGTTTCGTAGATCGCCCCGTTGCGGGAGCGACGCTCAGTAGTGGTCACACCGGCGACAATACATGTTATCCATACATTGTGTATGAAAAGTGCGATCGACCCGATCACGACGCTCCGACGGGCGGCGGCCAGTGATTGACACCACGTCTGAACAACTTGTATGGTCTCGCCATGTCGCAGTCGCTTCCTCCTTTCCTCCCTTCCGACTGGGGAGCATCACCGGCCGGCAGTTTCCGGCCGACAGCCGATTTCACCGATGACGAGCTCGCCGACGCACTCGCCGACGCCAACCTGCCGGTGTTGCTGGGCGCGCTCGCCCTGCTGACCGGCGAGGACCGCTGGATCGAAGCTCCCTACCTGCCGACGGCTCCGCGCGATCTCGGGGATCACGACACCGGCGGCTTCACAGACGAGCTGCAGCAGCGCATCCGCTCCGAGGCCGCCGCCATCCTGCGCGCCTGGCGGGACGGCACCGGCTCGTTCCCTGACCTCCCGCCCGCCCCCGAGCGGCTGAGCCGGGTGCTGTCGGTGATGCTCGCCGACTCGATCCCCGCCGAGTACGGCACGCTGCTCGGCGAGGAGATGGGCATCTTCCCCCGATACAGTGCACCGCGGACGCCGGTCGAGCCCGGCTTCCGCGTGCTGATCATCGGTGCGGGCGTGTCCGGGCTCGCCATGGCGGTACGCCGGGGTCAGGCCGGCGTCGACTAGGTCGTGGTGGACAAGAACGACGAGGTAGGCGGCACCTGGCACGAGAACGTCTACCCCGGCTGCGGCGTCGACACCCCGAGCCACCTCTACGCGCTGTCGTTCGACCCGAACCCCGACTGGTCCACCTATTTCGCGCCCCAGGAGGAGCTGGCGCGCTACTGGCGGGATCTCGCCGATCGTCACGGCGTCCGGGAGCACATCCGGTTCGGCACCCGGGTCGACGCCGCCGTGTACGACGAGGCCGCCGCGCGATGGAATGTCACGGTCCGGCCCGCGGATGGATCAGGCGCCGCCGAGACGCTCACCGCCGACGTCGTCGTCAGTGCGGTCGGCCTCCTGAACCAGCCGAGCGTGCCCGATCTTCCCGGCCTCGCCGATTTCCGCGGGCCCGCGGTGCACACCGCGCGGTGGGATCCCACCATCGAGCTCACCGGCAAGCGCGTCGCGGTGATCGGCACCGGCGCCAGCGCCATGCAAGTCGTGCCCGCCGCGGCCGGGGTCGCGGCGCAGGTCACCGTCTTCCAGCGCACCGCGCAGTGGGCCACGCCGCATCCGAACAAGGACCGCGAGGTACCGGCCTCCTTCCGGTTCCTCTGCGAGCACGTGCCGTTCTACCTCGCCTGGTACCGGGCCCGGCTGTTCTGGCGGATGGGTGACAAGGTGTGGGGCCTGCTGCAGGTGGACCCGGAGTACCCCGACCTCGGCCGGGCGGTCAACAAGAGCAACGACCGGCTGCGCGCCGCGCTGACCGCCTACATCGAGCGCGAACTCGACGGAAGGCCCGATCTGATCGCGAAGAGCGTGCCGGACTACCCGCCCTACGGCAAGCGGATGCTCATCGACTGCGGCTGGTTCCGCACGCTCCGCCGGGACGACGTGGAGCTGGTGACCGAGCCCATCGACACCATCACCGCCGACGGCATCCGCACCGCGGACGGGCATGATCACAACGTCGATATCATCGTTCTCGCAACAGGTTTCGACGCCGTGAACGTCCTGGCCTCGTACCGGGTCGAGGGCAGGGACGGGCGGGTCCTCCGCGAGGTGTGGGGGGAGGGCGACGGCAGGGCGCACCTGGGCATCACCGTGCCGGGCTTCCCCAACTTCTTCTGTTTGTACGGTCCGAACACCAACACCGGCCACGGCGGCACCGTCATCGCCGGTACCGAAATGCAGGTGCAGTACGTCAGCGCCGCGATCGCCGCGTTGATCGACAACGGGTGGGCGGCGATGGAAGTGCGTCAGGAGGTCCACGACGCCTACAACCGCGAGCTGGACGAGGCGCTGGCACAGACGGTCTGGGACTTCGGCGGAACCACCACGTACTACCGCAACAGTCGCGGCCGCATCGTCACCAACAGCCCGTGGCGCTACGTCGACTACTGGAAGCGGGTCCACGAGCCGCGGCTGGCGGACTTCGAGATCACCCACCGCGACGCCGCCGTCGCGGCAACTCCCACCCGATGATGTGAGGAAGTCATGTCCGAACTGGTAGAGACCGCCACTCCGGGCGCGGCGCCCGGCATTTCCGCCGCCACCCTGCCACAGGCGTTCCAGGCCACCGTGGCCGCGCGCGGCGATCGCGCCGCACTCGTCGCGCACGGCGAGAACCGGACGCTGAGCTGGCTCGACTACGCGACCGCCGTCGAGGAAGTCGCTACCGGCCTCGCCGCGCTCGGCGTCGGGCGCGGCGACACGGTGGCGATCATGCTGTCGAACAGCCCCGAATTCCACATCGTCGACATGGCGGCGCTGCATCTGGGCGCCACCCCCTTCTCCATCTACCTCACCTCCTCGCCCGAGCAGATCGCCTACCTTTTCGACAACGCGGGCAACAGCGTCCTGGTCGCCGAGGAGCGCTTCCTCGACGTCATCGCTCGCACCAGCACGCCGTTGCTGAAGCACGTGGTGGTCAGCGACGCCGAGCGGTCGGGAACCGTCAACGACGCCGAGGTGCTCTCGCTGACCGAGCTGCGGCGGCGCCGGCTCGCCGGTTTCGATTTCGCCCGGACGTGGCAAGCGGTGCGGCCCACCGATATCGGCACGCTGATCTACACCTCGGGCACCACAGGGGCACCGAAGGGCGTCGAGCTCACCCACGCGAACCTGATGTTCGTCATGCACTCCTGCAACATCCGCTTCCCCTTCGACGCCGACGGGGCAGCGATCTCCTACCTGCCGACCGCGCACGCCGCGGACCGGGTCTTCTCGCACTACCTGGCGACCGTCACCGGCTGGCCGATCACCACCGTCCGCGATGGCGCGGCGGTGTTCGCCGCGGTCGCCGAGGCCCGGCCCTCCTGGTTCCTCGGTGTGCCGCGCATCTGGGAGAAACTGCGCGGGGCGCTGCTGACCCGCTTCAGCGCCCTCCCCGAGGAACAGCGGGCGGCGACCACGGCGGCCGTGGACGCGGCTGTCGCCGCCGTGCGGCTCACGCAGGAACGCGCCGAGATCCCAGCCGAACTCGCCACACGGGTCGCCGCCGCCGAGGAGCGGATCTTCCGACCGCTGCGGACACAACTCGGGTTCGACCGGGTCGCCCTGCTGATGACCGGCGCCGCACCCATCGCGCCCACGGTTCACGAGTTCTTCCTCGCGGTCGGATTGCCCTTGCAAGAAGGCTTCGGCATGTCCGAGACCGGGGCGCTCGGCTTCACGAACCTGACCACCGACATCCGGATCGGCAAGGTCGGCCTGGCCCAGCCCGGCACCGAGGCCGTGCTCGCGGCGGACGGTGAACTCCTGCTGCGCGGACCGCACGTGATGCGCGGGTACCGCAAGGACCCGGTGCGCACCGCCGAGGCGATCGACCCGCAGGGTTGGCTGCACACCGGGGATATCGCGGTCATCGACGAGGACGGCTGGGTCCGCATCGTCGACAGGAAGAAGGAATTGATCATCAACGCGGCCGGCAAGAACATGTCGCCGGTCAACATCGAGAGCGCGCTCAAGAGCGCCTCGCCGCTGATCGGCCAGGTGTGCGTCATCGGCGATCGCAGACCGTTCAATGTCGCGCTCATCGTGCTCGACGCCGACTCCGCGCGGATCTTCGCCGAGGAGCACGGCATCGCGGATGCCTCGCTGGGCGCACTGGTGGCGGACTCGCGGCTGCGCGCCGCCATCGACGAGGCGGTGGAGCAAGCGAACGCCCGGTTGTCCCGTGTCGAACAGATCAAGGCATATCGCTTGCTCGACACCGAGTGGCTCCCCGACTCGGAGGAACTCACTCCGACGATGAAGCTGCGACGCCGCGGAGTCGCGAGCAAGTACGCCGAGGTGATCGAGGACATCTACCGAACCGCCACGCGCCCGGCGTGACGGCATCCCCGGACTCCGGGCGGGTGAGGAACCGCTTGCCGACTCACCCGCCCGGGTACCCAACACGGCTCGCAGAGCAGGACATACATGCCGACCGGTCATCATGTCCAGACATCACTTAAGGTTAATGAGGTGGACAGCGAATCGTTAGCACGCCAACGCCCCCGAGCCCATGACGGCGGGGCCGCCGCGGAACTCGCGGTGTTCGCGGCCACCGAAGAACTGCTACACGACACCTCGCTGCACGATCTGACCGTGGCTCAGATCATCCAGCAAGCCAAACTCTCCCGGGCGAACTTCTATCACTACTTCGCGTCGAAATTCGACGTCGTGGTGGCGATGGTGTCGCGCCTGCTCGCCGACACCTATACCGCCGAAGGTCCCTGGAACTCCGAGCTGGGCCGTTCCCGGCAGCGGGCGCTCGACGAGAACCTGCAGCGCACCATCGGGATGTGGTCGGCGCACGGTCCGCTGATCTGCGCGGTGGTCGAGAACATGCACAGCCACCCCGCACTCGGAGCGGCCTGGAATGTCATGCTGCAGCGTTTCGTATCCGCGATCGCCGAGCAGGTCGAGCACGAACGGGCAGCCGGCCGCGCTCCCGCCGGAGCACCCGCGGAGACGGTGGCCACAGTCCTGGTCTGCGGCTACGAGCGGAGCTTCTATGTAGGGCAACGCGGCCTGGATCCCCGGATACCGAATCCGGCCGCCGCGGTCGCCGCGATCACCGAACTCACCCTCGCCGGGATCTTCGGCCCCAGCCGTCCGACCAAGCGGGCCCGGAAACGCAAGAAGAGCTCCCCGCGCCCGATGGCCGCCGTCTCCGTGCCGGAGCGGCCCGCGCCGGCAGCGCCCGGTGGTGACGCCAACACCAAAGCAGCCATTCTCCGAGCCACCAGCGAGTTGCTGGGCGAGATGACTCTCGACCAGTTGAGCGTCGCGAAGATTCTCGACCGGTCGAAGCTCTCGCGCGCGACCTTCTATTTCTATTTCGGCAACAAGGACGACGCGTTCATCGAACTGTTCCAGTTCGTCGCCGATCGGATCGTGCAGGGATTCGTCGACCTCGCCGACGCCGACCGCACCGACGCCGACAGCATTCGAGGCATCATTCACACCTGGCTCGACCTCGACCCGGCTGATCTCGGCGTCCTGCGCAACGCCATTCACGAATGGCCGCGCCGACCGGAACTGCGCCGGCGCTACCTGGACACCGTCGCGACGATGACGGCCACACTCGAGCGCATCATCGACAGCGATCGCGCGGCAGGACTCGCCGTCGAAGGCCCTCCGGCGGCGGAGTTCGCCGCGGTGCTGATGTGGACCATCGAACGCAGTATCGCGGGCTCCCTGGCAGGAGAAGCGCACCTGCAGGACATCGACGATGTCGCAGGTTTCCTCGGTGATCTGCTGGTCACCGCGGTATACGGAGTCTGATGGCATGCGGGCGTCGCGCGGCACCGAGCGGACAAGCCTGCATGCACCATCGCCCATGTCGGATCCCCCACCACCTTCAGGCCGGCGAGAACGCCGCGCTCAACCAACGTCCAGATCGCCGCATGCCGAATGATCGGCGTATCGGCATCTTCTCGGTCGAACTCACCGAGACCGCCCGCCGGTCGTGCCCGGAGCTGTGAGCGCGGCGCGGTGCGCTCGTTCCGGTAGAACTCGCACCGGGAATTCCGGCGCGGCTGATCATTGCTGTCGAACCGCGCTGCGCACCACCTTCGCGCGGTTACCACCGCCGCGATCGACCATGGAACTCGCTGTTCCCGCGGCGGCGCTGCGGTGACGGTCAGGACCGGTGCGGCGCGCCTTCCCGCGCACTCGATACACGGCGCCACGAAGCGTCCGTTCCACCGCCACGACGGCGAATCCCATGCGGCGACAACCGTCGGTAGCTGCCGATTCGCCACCCTCTGCGATTCAGCGAACCGCCCTGAGCTAATGTGATTGACACCACGTCTATACACGATGTATGTTCCTGTGGTGACCTCGAACACTCTCTCTCCGATCGCCCTTCCGCGTTCGATCGACGAACTATCGCCGCAGTGGCTCCAGGAAGCACTCAGCCTCGACCAGCCGGGCACGACCGTGAATTCCGTGACGCAGACCGGGATCATCTGGGGCTCCGCGACCAAGGTCTTCGTCGACGTGGACTACGGGAACAACCCGGCGCAGCTGCCGAACCGGCTCTGCATCAAGGGCGGCTTCGACGAGCGGAGCCGCGCATTCGGCCTCGGGCCCGCCTACGAGCTGGAAGGTTGCTTCTACCGCGACCTGTCCCCGGTCCTGCAGGCCGAGCACCCAGCGTCGTTCTACGCTGCCGCCGAGAAGGATCAGGGGGTGGTCGTTCTCGAGGATCTCAACGACAAGAACGCCGAGTTCGCCGTGCCGACTACGCTCTGGTCCGTCGACGACGTCGCCGCGACCCTCGAGGTGATGGCGGGATGGCACGGCCCGCTCACCGGCAGCGCACCGGGCCGGTACCCCTGGCTACCGATCGGCGCGGAAGCGGCGCGGCGGGCCTTCGACGTGATGCTCAGCCCCGAGCAGTTCCACATTCTGATCAACCGCGACGAGGTGCCCGACCTTTCACCGGGGCTGCGCGACGACGAGCGCATCCGCCGAGCCTTCCGCGCCTTGTGGGAGCACGACGACTCCGCTGTGCACACGATCAACCACGGCGACGCCCACTTCGGGCAGCTCTACCGCCTCCCGGGCGCAGCTCCGGCGTTCCTGGACTGGCAGACCGCCTGCCTCGCGCCATGGGGGCACGACGTCGCCTACTTCCTCGGCTCGGCCCTGACCGTCGAGGATCGGCGCGCCCACGAGCGCGAACTGCTCGCGCACTACACCGCCGCGCTTGCCGCTGCCGGCGGCCCGACCGTGGATGCCGACGAGGCGTGGGCCGAGTATCGCAGGCACATCCTGCACGGCTTCGCCTGGATGTGTGTCCCGACTGTCATGCAGCCGGCGGAGGTCGTGGCGGCTATGACCGAGCGCTACGCGGCCGCGATCGACGACCTCGATCCCTTCGAACTTCTCTTCACCTGACCGACATCCACCTCTTCCGTCGGCCTCGCCGCGTACGACGCGGGTGCGGAGTATCCCCGTCGAGTACCAGCCCTACCAGCTGCACCGGCCCCGACGCGTATCCGGCGACACGGAGAACCGCTGCCGTCGACCGCCGGGGCCGGGGCGCAGGAACACGACCTCACACCCTCTCGCAGAAAGTTCCGACAATGTCCGCCGACGACGGCGAAATCCTCGAGTTCGCCCGGATATGGCATCCATACGGCGGGCCGCCCGCCGGCGAAATCTTGATACGGTTCGGAATCGGCCCCGCAGACTTCCACCGCCGCGTCCTGAAAGTGATGGCCACTCCATTGGGTGCACTGCTCACTCGCAAGGAAACCGCGGAAATCACGAGAATCGCGACACACTTTCCCAACTGAATCCCCGGCGTGTCCGGAGACTTTGGTCTTCCCCGGCTTTTCCGGAGTTGTGTTGCCGGATTCTGCCGAACGCGGACCTGCACGTCTTCACCCGCTGTGGGCACTGGACCCAGATCGAACGCGCCGCGGAATGTACCGCGCTCGTGGCGGAGTTCCTCCGCGCCGGCTGACCTGTTCTCAGGGTGCGTCTGTGGCCTTGCCTGCCCATTCCGCAGGCAGGGCCCTACCCGGATCGGCCGGATGGTTCGTAGCCATCTCGACGCTCGGCATCGACTGGCGACGACGGGCCTCCTGACCACCCCTCGGGGCCACAGGCTGCTACACCCGAAATCGCCTGGGGTCACGTCGAGTCGAGCATTGCCGGCGGATCGTGTTCCGGATGTGGTTGGCCAGTGTGTCCGCCACCGGACTGTCGATGATCTCCGAGATCCGTCGGTGGTACTCGTCGATCGTCAGCCCGAATCTCACCAGGATGTCCTCCTGCCCGCCGCCGAAAGGCGCCCACTCGACGGCGTATTCGAGCAGATCTCTGGGTTCGGTGATCATTGTCTGTCTTTCTCTCTATGTGGCGCTTCGTTCTTCGATCAAGGACACAGCACGATCTTCCCGAACTCTCCGCCCGCCTCCAGCAGACGATGAGCCTCGGCCGCCTCGTCCAGCGGGAAGGTCGCCGCGATCGCAGGCGGCGCCACCGCCCCGCCTGCCACCAGTTCGAGCAGCCCCCGGAAATCCTCCGGCCCACCCATCGTCGTGCCGAGCAGGCTGTACTGACCGAAGAAGAACGACCGCACATCCATACGCGCGTACTCCGCCACATTCGCGCCGAGCACCACCAGACGGCCCCCGGGGCGTAGCGCACGCACCGACCTGTCCCACAGCCCGACCGGATCCAGAACGACGTCGAAACCGGCGCCGTTCGGAGACAGTTCCCGGGCACGGTCCGGCCACTCGGGGTCGGTGTGCAGCACGCCGCCCACAGCACCCGCCTCCTGCGCGCGGTCCAGCTTCTCCGGGGTGGACCCCGTGACGACCGTGTGCGCGCCGAGGGCGGACGCCAAGGCCGACGCCATGGTGGAGACTCCACCGCCGGCACCGACGATCAGGAGTGACTCGTTCGCGCGGAGCGCGGCGCGGGTGGCCAGCGCCCGATAGGCGGTGACCCCCCCCAACCCCCGCGCTGCCGCCACGGCCCAGGAGGAACCCGTGGGCCGTGGTGGCAGGCACTCCTCGGGAACGCGGACGTG
>NZ_JARWRU010000510.1 GCF_029867845.1 Nocardia farcinica
CTACCGGGGCCGCGTCCCCGGACGCCGTCGCCGCAGGTCGAGCCGATGCTGCCGAGATTCCCGACGACGAGCCCGGCGGCGTGGGACCGGATGCCGCGGGGTGCGATTGAGCCACCGGACAAACGTATCCCGACCGCCCGCCGCCCGCAGCGCCGCGGGGGTCGTCGAGGGGCCCGCTGTGATGTGCCTCCTCGATCCGGCGAACTTGTCGGTGGGCGCGCCTAGCATGGCGAGCGGGGGTCATGTCTGTTCATTCGCTGTACCCGATCGAGAAGGGACTCACCTGGTGGCGGATCGCCTCACCGTGCGCGGAGCGCGGGAGCACAACTTGAAAGGGGTCGACCTCGATCTGCCCCGCGACAGTCTGATCGTGTTCACCGGTCTGTCCGGCTCGGGCAAGTCGAGTCTGGCCTTCGACACCATCTTCGCCGAGGGCCAGCGCCGCTACGTCGAGTCGCTCTCGGCCTACGCCCGCCAGTTCCTCGGCCAGATGGACAAGCCCGACGTCGACTTCATCGAGGGCCTCTCGCCCGCGGTCTCCATCGACCAGAAGTCCACCAACCGCAACCCGCGATCGACCGTCGGCACCATCACCGAGGTCTACGACTACCTGCGCCTGCTGTACGCCCGCGCGGGCACCCCGCACTGCCCGGTCTGCGGCGAGCTGATCGCCAAGCAGACCCCGCAGCAGATCGTCGACCAGGTGCTCGCCATGCCCGAGGGCACCCGCTTCCAGGTGCTGGCGCCGGTGGTGCGCACCCGCAAGGGCGAGTTCGTCGACCTGTTCGACCAGCTCAACACCCAGGGCTATTCGCGTGTGCGGGTCGACGGCGTGGTGTATCCGCTCACCGACCCACCCAAGCTGAAGAAGCAGGAGAAGCACGACGTCGAGGTCGTCATCGACCGTCTCACCGTCAAGGCCTCCGCCAAGCAGCGCCTCACCGACTCCATCGAGACGGCGCTGCGGCTGGCCGACGGCATCGTCGTGCTCGACTTCGTCGACCGTGACGAGCACGCCCACGATCGGGAGCGCCGCTTCTCCGAACGCCTGGCCTGCCCCAACGGCCACCCGCTCGACATCGAGGATCTCGAGCCGCGCTCGTTCTCCTTCAACTCGCCCTACGGCGCCTGCCCCGACTGCACCGGCCTGGGCATCCGCAAGGAGGTCGACCCCGACCTGGTGGTGCCCGATCCCGACCTGAGCCTGGCCGAGGGCGCCATCGCGCCGTGGTCGCGCGGGCAGACCGCCGAGTACTTCAACCGGCTGCTGTCGGGCCTGGCCGAGGCCATCGGCTTCTCCATGGACACCCCGTGGCGGCAGTTGCCGCTCAAGGCCCGCAAGGCGGTGCTCGAGGGCAGCTCCGACCAGGTGCACGTCTCCTACACCAACCGCTACGGCCGCAAGCGCTCCTACTACGCCGACTTCGAAGGCGTCATGCCCTTCCTGCACCGGCGTATGGAGAGCACCGAGTCCGAGCAGATGAAGGAGCACTACGAGGGGTACATGCGCGATGTGCCCTGTCCGGTCTGCCGGGGCGCGCGGCTGCGCCCGGAGATCCTGGCGGTCACCCTGGCCGCCGGCGGGGAGAAGAAGTCCATCGCCGAGGTCAGCGAGCTGTCCATCGGCGACTGTTCGGACTTCCTCAACCGGCTGACCCTCGGCGAGCGCGAGAGCGCCATCGCGGGCCAGGTGCTCAAGGAGGTGCAGGCGCGGCTGGGCTTCCTGCTCGATGTCGGCCTGGAGTATCTCTCGCTCTCGCGTGCCGCGGCCACCCTCTCCGGCGGCGAGGCCCAGCGCATCCGGTTGGCCACCCAGATCGGCTCCGGCCTGGTCGGCGTGCTCTACGTGCTCGACGAGCCGTCCATCGGCCTGCACCAGCGCGACAACCAGCGGCTGATCGAGACGCTGACCCGGCTCAAGAACCTCGGCAACACCCTGATCGTGGTCGAGCACGACGAGGACACCATCCGCGCCTCGGACTGGGTGGTCGACATCGGCCCGCTGGCGGGTGAGCACGGCGGTCGCGTGGTGCACAGCGGTCCCTACAAGGATCTGCTGACCAACGGCGAGTCGCTGACCGGCGCCTATCTGTCGGGCAAGCAGGCCATCGAGGTGCCGCTGGTGCGCAGGCCGGTCGACAGGTCGCGTCGGCTCACCGTGGTCGGCGCCACCGAGCACAACCTGAAGAACATCGACGTGTCCTTCCCGCTCGGCGTGCTGACCTCGGTCACCGGTGTGTCGGGCTCCGGCAAGTCCACCCTGGTCAACGACATCCTCGCCACGGTGCTGGCCAACAAGCTCAACGGCGCCCGCCAGGTGCCGGGCAGGCACACCCGCGTCAACGGCCTCGACCATTTGGACAAGCTGGTGCGGGTCGACCAGTCGCCGATCGGGCGTACCCCGCGCTCCAACGCGGCCACCTACACCGGCGTGTTCGACAAGATCCGCACGCTGTTCGCGGCCACCACCGAGGCCAAGGTGCGCGGCTACCAGCCGGGCCGGTTCTCCTTCAACGTCAAGGGCGGCCGCTGCGAGGCCTGCTCGGGCGACGGCACGTTGAAGATCGAGATGAACTTCCTGCCCGACGTCTACGTCCCGTGCGAGGTCTGTCACGGCGCGCGCTACAACCGCGAGACCCTCGAGGTGCACTACAAGGGCAAGACCATCGCCGAGGTGCTCGACATGCCCATCGAGGAGGCGGCGGAGTTCTTCGAGCCGGTCACCTCGATCCACCGCTATCTGGAGACGCTGGTCGACGTGGGCCTCGGTTACGTCCGCCTCGGCCAACCCGCACCCACCCTCTCCGGCGGTGAGGCCCAGCGCGTGAAGCTGGCCGCCGAGTTGCAGAAGCGCTCGGCCGGCCGCACCGTCTACATCCTCGACGAGCCGACCACCGGCCTGCACTTCGAGGACATCCGCAAGCTGCTCATGGTCATCAACGGCCTGGTCGACAAGGGCAACACCGTGATCGTCATCGAGCACAACCTCGATGTCATCAAGACCTCCGACTGGGTCGTCGACATGGGCCCCGAGGGTGGCTCGGGCGGCGGCACCGTCGTCGCGCAGGGCACACCGGAGGATGTCGCGGCCACGCCGGGCAGCTACACCGGCCGGTTCCTCGCCGAGGTGCTCGCGCAGTCGGCCGCCGTGCGCACCGATCGTTCCGCGCCCGCAGCGAAGAAGGCCGCCGGGGCGAAGAAGGCGGCTGTGAAGTCCGGTGCCGCGGCGAAGTCCGGTGCCGCTGCGAAGTCGGGCGCCGCGGCGAAGCGTGCCGGCTCGGGCAGGAGCACGGCGGGGAAGGCGGCCGCCGAGTCGTCGGCGAGTCCGGCGGCTCCGGCGAAGGCCGCGAAGAAGCCACCCGCCGAGAACGCCGCCGCCAAGCGCGCGGCCAGGAAGGCGGCCGCCCTCCGCTGACTCGGCCACGCGGCCGTTCCGCCGCGTGGGGGGGGGGCGGGGGGGCGGCGGAGTGGGGGGGCCGGCCGGGGGTGGTGGGGGGGGGGGGGGCCGCGCGGGGGGGGGGCGCGCCGGCGCCGGGGGGGGAGG
>NZ_JARWRU010000511.1 GCF_029867845.1 Nocardia farcinica
GCCAATCACACCTGGAGCCACGCCGACCTGACCGCCCTGTCCGCCGCGGGCGTGGCCTCGGAACTGCGTCGCGCGCAACACTTCCTGCGCGACACCTACGGCGTCGACGGCACTCCCTACTACCGCCCGCCCTTCGGCAGGCACAACGCCACCGTCGACGCGATCGCCGCCGACCTCGGCTACACCGTGCCGACCATGTGGTACGGCTCGCTGTCGGACTCCGGCCTGATCACCGAGGAGTTCCTGCTCGAGTGCGCGCACCGCTGGTTCAACCCGCAGGCCATCGTGATCGGGCACGCCAACGCGCCCACCGTGACCCGCTGCTACGGGCAGCTGGTCGAGATCATCCGGGCGCGCGACCTCTCGCTGGTCACCCTGAACGACGTGCTGCTGCCGCCCGGATGACGACGCGCGATCAAGCGACGATGTTGACCAGCTTGCCCGGCACCACGATCAGCTTGCGCGGCGTCTTGCCCGCCAGCAGCCCCACGACCTTCTCGTCGGCCAGCGCGGCCGCCTCGATGGCGGCGTTGTCGGCGTCGGCGGGCACCTGGATGCGGCTGCGGACCTTGCCGTTCACCTGGATCGGGTACTCCACCGACTCCTCGACCAGCCACCGCGGGTCGGCCACCGGGAACGGGCCGTGCGCCAGGGATTCGGTGTGCCCCAAGCGCTCCCACAGCTCCTCGGAGATGTGCGGAGCCAGCGGGGCCAGCATCAGCACCAGCGCCTCGGCCGCCACCCGGGGGGTGCCCTGCGGGTAGTGCTTGGTGAGGTGGTTGGTCAGCTCGATCAGCTTGGCGCCCGCGGTGTTGTCGCGCAGCGCGGCGAAATCCTCGTCCACCCCGGCGATGGTGCGGTGCAGCAGGCGCATCGTCTCGTCGCTCGGGGCGTCCTCGACCACGCGGGTCGCGCCGGTCTCCTCGTCGACCACCAGCCGCCACACGCGTTGCAGGAAGCGGTGGGCGCCGACGACGTCCTTGGTCGACCACGGCCGCGAGGTGTCCAGCGGGCCCATCGACATCTCGTAGAAACGGAAGGTGTCGGCGCCGAACTGGTCGCACACCTCGTCCGGGGAGATGGCGTTCTTCAGCGACTTGCCGATCTTGCCGTACTCCTGGAACACCTCGATCTCGCTGCCCGAGGGGTCGGTCCAGAAGAACTTGCCGTCGCGCTCGACGACCTCGGCCGCCGGCACGTACGCGCCGCGCGAGTCGGTGTAGGCGAAGGCCTGGATGTAGCCCTGGTTGAACAGCCGCCGGTAGGGCTCGCTGCCGCTGACGTGCCCCAGATCGAAGAGCACCTTCTGCCAGAAGCGCGCGTACAGCAGGTGCAGCACCGCGTGCTCGACGCCGCCGACGTACAGATCGACGCCGCCGGGATCGTCCTGGCCGTGCTCGGCCGGGCGCGGGCCGAGCCAGTAGCTCTCGTTCGCCGGATCGCAGAAGGCGTCCTTGTTGGTCGGGTCGGTGTAGCGCAGCTGGTACCAGGAGCTGCCTGCCCAGTTCGGCATGACATTGGTGTCGCGGCGGTACCTGCGCACACCGTCGCCAAGATCCAGTTCGACGTTCACCCACTCGGTGGCCTTGGCCAGCGGCGGGGAGGGCTCGGAGCTCGCGTCGTCCGGGTCGAAGGTGACCGGGGCGAAGTCGTCCAGCTCCGGGAGTTCCACCGGCAGCATGGATTCCGGCAGCGCGTGCGGGGCGCCGTCCTCGTCGTAGACGATCGGGAAGGGCTCGCCCCAGTAGCGCTGACGGGCGAACAGCCAGTCGCGCAGCTTGTACTGCACGGTGCCGGTGCCGTGCCCCTCGGCCTCCAGCCGTCCGATGACGGTGGCCTTGGCCTCCTCGACCGACAAGCCGTTCAGGTAGCCGGAGTTGACCAGCTCGCCCTCGCCGGTGTGCGCGGCCACGGTGATGTCGCCGCCGGAGATGACCTCGCGGATCGGCAGGCCGAAGGCGGTGGCGAACTCCCAGTCGCGCTGGTCGTGGCCGGGGACGGCCATGATCGCGCCGGTGCCGTAGCCGCTGAGCACGTAGTCGGCGACGAAGATCGGCACCTGCGCGCCGTCGACCGGATTGGTGGCGTGCACGCCGAGGAAGACGCCGGTCTTATCCTTGTTCTCCTGGCGCTCCAGATCGGTCTTGGCCGCGATCGACTTGCGGTACTCGGC
>NZ_JARWRU010000512.1 GCF_029867845.1 Nocardia farcinica
GCTTTCGCGTAGCTGGGCCCGGCCCCTGGCGCGCAGACCGGACCGCAGTGCACGGAGGGAGGGCGCCCACGGCCCCGGCTCACGCCGGAACCGCCACCTTGCGCGGACGGCCGCGTGGACGCTTGCGCGCGATCACGACTCCCTGGTCGAAGATCTCACCGCCCCAGACACCCCACGGCTCACGCCGATCGATGGCCGCGCTCAGGCAGCCCTGGCGGATCGGGCAGGCCGCGCACAGCGCCTTGGCCTGCTCGAGCTGGGCGGGGTTCTCGGCGAACCAGAGGTCGGGGTCGGCGACCCGGCACGGCAGCACGGTGGCGACGTCGCGAGCGGGGACGGCCCCCGCTTCGGTCCGGCATGTCACGCCAGCAGGGACGGAGTGCAGTCGCTCTGCGGTGAACACGTCGTTCTCCTTCAGCTTGTTGCGGCAGTCGTTGTCGTCGGTGCGAAACCGGGGCTGCCGGCTGAAGGGCCGGAAACGAAAACGGCCACGGTTTCGCGTCGTGCGATCCGTGGCCGGGAGCAGGGGGCCGGAGAGGCCCCTACCTGGGTCGACTTCGGTGTCGACTCTCGATCACGGTCGCTGGGTGGATGGCATTGCGCAGGCGTGCGGTCGGCTGGAGGGCCCGCTGCGGCTCGGCGTCGGCGCCGTGGGCGGCGATGCCGAACTTCGCATCGATCGCGGGCGCGCCTGCTGCGACGCCGGCGGCTGCGGGCACACCTGTCGCGGGAGCCCCGAATTCGGGCGCGACAAGAGCATGACCGGCCACGGGCAGACGCCAGCCTGCGCGGACCTCGTCCTGGCGGAGAGCGCCGACGAGCGCGCTCTCCGGGGACATACCGGTCCCCAGCGGCGTGAGACGCGGGGAGGCCGAGACGACGCCGAGGACAGCGGTGCCACCGGTGGTGAGAACGTTGCTGCCGTTCATCGGTCCTGCCTCCCTTCCGTGCGTATATGGATCGTGCGTGAGTCGAACATCGGCGCGCCGGGATACCCTCCCGGTGCGTGAAACCACCATAGGCAATGCGGCGGAATCGAACAACCTATTTTTGACCTGCGGTTTTGTGATTCTTTCCGCGCCGGGCGCCCTGCCTCGCCCGCGCGTCCGCCACCGCCGGCGCGGGCTGCTGCGCCCCGGAGTCGTTGCGCGCGGCCTTCATCCGGGACGCGACGATCGCCAGGATCTCCGCACCGTGATCGGCGATCTTCTTCGGCCCGAACCCGGCGATCGCGCCGAGCGCGCGGTCGTCGGCGGGCAGTTGCTCGGCGATCGCCGTGAGGGTGGTGTCGGTCAGCACGACGAACTCCCGCACCCCTCGGTCGGCGGCCTTCTCCGCCCGCCACTGCTTCAACGCGTCGAGCAGCGCGGCGTCGACCTCGCCCGGACAGCGCCGGCAGCGGCCGAGCATGGTGGCGTAGGTGCCGATCAGCGGCTTGGCGCAGACCCGGCAGCGCGGCCGGTTCGCCTCGCGGTCGCGCGCGGCCGG
>NZ_JARWRU010000513.1 GCF_029867845.1 Nocardia farcinica
GCTCGCGCGCGGCGGTGCCACAGCTGCCCGGGATCGATTCCGTGCGGATCTGGACCAGCCGCGAGGCGACCAGCGCCGGGAAGCCGCCCGGCAGGCTGGTGGTGGTCGGCGGCGGGGTCGTCGCCACCGAGATGGCGACCGCCTGGCGGGGTCTCGGCTCCCGGGTGACCGTGCTGGTGCGCGGCGAGCGCCTGCTGCCGCGCCTCGAGTCCTTCGCCGCCGACCTCGTCGCCGAGCGACTGCGGGAGGCCGGGGTCGATCTGCGGTTCGGCGTCACGGTCCGGTCCGTCGAGCGCGCAGGCGGCGCGGGCGATCGGGTGGACGTGACGCTCGGCGACGGCAGTCATGTGATCACCGACGAGTTGCTCTTCGCCACCGGCCGCGCGCCGCGCACCGACGACATCGGCCTGGAGACCGTGGGCCTCGACCCCGGCCGATGGATCGACACCGACGACAGTTACACCGCGACCGGTGTGCACGGCGAATGGCTGTACGCGGTGGGCGATGTGAACCACCGGGCGCTGCTCACCCATCAGGGCAAGTACCAGGCCCGCGTCGCGGGCGCGGTCATCGCCGCGAGGGCGCGCGGCGAGGCCGTCGACGCCACCGCCTGGGGACCGCACGCGGGCACCGCCGACGGCGTGGCGGTGCCGCAGGTGGTCTTCACCGACCCGGAGATCGCCGCCGTCGGCCCGACGGCCGAGCAGGCCGCGCGCGCCGGGCTCGAGGTCGAGGCGGTCGACTACGACCTCGGGCAGGTCTCCGGCGCGCGGCAGTACGACCCCGGCTATCGCGGCCGCGCGCGCATGCTCGTCGACCCGCCCCCTGGCGTGCTGGTCGGGGCCACCTTCGCCGGTCCGGGGGTGGCCGAGCTGTTGCACTCGGCCACGGTCGCCGTCGCGGGCGAGGTGCCGATCGACCGGCTCTGGCACGCGGTGCCCGCCTTCCCCACCATCAGCGAGATCTGGCTGCGGCTGCTGGAGACCCTCCGTGACGAACGGCGCGCGGCGGGCACCGCCTGAGCCGCCACCCGCACCCGCGGCAACCACCGCGAACAGTCGGTGAACCGCCGGAGGCCGGGGTAGCGTTGGCGAGCAGAACGAGAACACGTTCTTGCTATCCGCGATCGAGTCGGACTATATTCCGAACACCTGTCCAGACACCCCGGAACAGGCCGCCGCACCGGCCGCGGCAGACCGTTCGCACGATCGAGTTCGAGGAGCCACGCATGCGGCGTACGTCCACCAGTCGTTGTCCGGCCCGCCGCCTCCCCGCACCGGGCGCGCGGTCGTGAGCGGGGCCGAGCGGGCGCGGCCGCTCTCGGAGACCAGGGCGCGCGGGCTGGCCAGAATGGGCGAGGTCTACGGCTTCGACTTCGCCGACGGCCCCGACGAGCTGTTCGCCCTCACCGCCGACCACCTCTTCGCCTGCATCTGGTCGCGGCCGGGGCTCACCCTGCGCGACCGCAGGCTGCTGTTGCTCGGCGCGCTGGCCGCGGGCGGGCTGTTCGACGTGGCCGGCATCCAGGTCGGCGCCGCCCTGCACAACGAGGAACTGACCCCGCGGCAGTTGCGCGAGGCCGCCGCCCTGCTCGGCGCGCACCTGGGTTCCGAACCCGGTGAGGGGCTGGACGCGGTCGTCACCGCCGCGCTCGACAAGGCCTGAACCCGGACGAACCGACGGACCCGATCGACCGGTCTCCCCGGCCGGAGCACGCACAGACAAGGCAGCGACCATGCGCTACGGCATCGTTCTCTTCACCAGTGACCGCGGGATCACCCCCGCCGCGGCGGCGCGGGCCGCCGAGGACAACGGCTTCCACTCCTTCTTCGTCCCCGAGCACACCCACATCCCGGTCAAGCGCGAGGCCGCCCATCCCGGCACCGGTGACGCCACCCTGCCGGACGACCGCTACATGCGCACCCTCGACCCGTGGGTGGCGCTGGCGACGGCCGCCTCGGTCACCGAGCGCATCGAGCTGGCCACGGCGGTGGCGCTGCCCACCGAGAGCGACCCGATCACGCTGGCCAAGACCATCGCCTCGCTGGACCACCTCTCCGGCGGCCGGGTGCTGCTTGGCGCCGGGTTCGGCTGGAACACCGACGAACTCACCGACCACGGCGTGCCGGCGAACAAGCGGCGCACCGTGTTGCGCGAGTACCTGGAGGGCATGCGGGCGCTGTGGCGCGACGACGAGGCCGAGTACTCCGGGGAGTTCCTGTCGTTCGGGCCGAGCTGGGCGTGGCCCAAACCGGTGCGCCGGAACGTGCCGGTGCTCATCGGCGCGGGCGGGACCGAGAAGACCTTCCGCTGGATCGCCAAGTCGGCCGACGGCTGGATCACCACCCCGGGCGAAACCGACATCACCGGGCGGCTGGCGCTGCTGCGACAGATCTGGCGCGAGGCGGGCCGCGAGGGCGAGCCGCGCGTGGTCGCCCTCGACATCAAACCCGACGCCGGGCGGCTCGCGGATTGGGCCGCTGCGGGCGTGACCGACGTACTGTACGGTTTGCCCGATAAGCCCGAGGAGCAGGTACGGGCCTACCTCGAGCGCCTCGCCGCCAAGCTGGCCGTACCGGCCGGGGAAGGACATTGATACCGTGCGCGTCGCCCTGCTGTCCTACCGGAGCAAGACACACTGCGGCGGACAGGGCGTCTACGTCCGTAAGCTCAGCGCGGGGCTGGCCGAGCTCGGTCACGAGGTGGAAGTCTTCTCCGGGCAACCGTATCCCGAGCAGCTCGACCCGAGGGTGCGCCTGACCGAGGTGCCAAGCCTCGATCTCTACCGCGAGCCCGACCCGTTCCGCACACCCCGGTTCTCGGAGATCCGCGACCACATCGACGTGCTCGAGGTGGCCACCATGTGGACGGCGGGTTTCCCCGAACCGCGCACCTTCAGCATGCGCGCCGCGCGGCTGCTGGCAGGCCGCGCGCAGGAGTTCGACGTTGTGCACGACAACCAGTGCCTCGGCAGCGGGCTGCTCGACATCGCGAAGCATCTGCCCGTGGTCGCCACCGTGCACCACCCGATCACCCGCGACCTCGCTGTCGACCTGGCCGCCGCCCCGCTGCGCCGCAAACCGCTGGTGCGCCGCTGGTACGGCTTCCTCGGCATGCAGAAGCGGGTGGCGCGGCGCATCCCCGACCTGCTCACCGTCTCCAGTTCCTCGGCCACCGACATCGTCGCCGACTTCGGCGTCGATCCCGCCCAGCTGCGGGTGGTTCCGCTCGGCGTGGACACCGAACTGTTCGCCCCGCGCCCCCGCCCGAGGGTGTCCGGGCGCGTCGTGGCGGTGGCCAGCGCCGACAAGCCGCTCAAGGGCGTCTCGCATCTGCTGCGCGCCTGCGCGCGGCTGCGCGCCACGCACCGGATCGAGTTGCAGCTGGTCGCCAGGCTGGAACCGGAGGGCCCGACCGAGAAGCTGATCGCCGAGCTCGGCCTGTCCGACATCGTCACCGTGCGCTCCGGGCTCAGCGACGACGAGCTGGCCGAACTGCTGGCCTCGGCCGAGATCGCCTGCATCCCCTCGATGTACGAGGGTTTCTCGCTGCCCGCCGTGGAGGCCATGGCCTCCGGTACCCCGCTGGTGGTGAGCCGGGCGGGCGCGCTGCCCGAGGTCGTCGGCGAGCCCGGCGTGTGCGCCGACCTGATCACACCGGGCGACGTCGAGGAGCTCACCGCCGCACTCGGCGCGCTGCTGGACGCGCCGCTGCGGCGGGCGCAGATGTCGCGGGCCGGGCGCGAGCGCGCGCTGTCGGTGTTCAGCTGGGAGTCGGTGGCCGCGCAGACCACCGAGGTGTACCGGCGCGCCGTCGACCGCGCGAAGAGCGTCCGGTAATCGCCGCTCGCGACGGGTCCGCGCGCGAGGCGGACCGCCGCATCGCACCACCACCGAATCCAGGGCACACAGGAGGATCAGACCGTGCTGACCGTTGACTTCGACCGTCTCCGCATCGCCCCCGGCACGCGGGTGATCGACGTCGGGTGCGGCGCGGGCAGACATGCCTTCGAGGCCTACCGGCGCGGCGCCGACATCATCGCCTTCGACCAGAACGCCGAGGACCTTGCCGGTGTGCGGGCCATGTTCGAGGCCATGGCCGCCGAGGGCGAGGCGCCCGAGGGCGCGCGAGCGCAGACCGTGCGGGGCGACGCGCTGGCACTGCCCTACCCGGACAACCACTTCGACATCGTGATCGCCTCGGAGATCCTCGAGCACGTCCCCGCCGACGATCAGGCGATCGCCGAGCTGGCGCGGGTGCTGAAGCCGGGCGGCGACCTGGTGGTGACGGTGCCGCGCTGGCTGCCCGAGCGGGTGTGCTGGGCGCTGTCGACCGAGTACCACAGCAACGAGGGCGGCCACGTGCGCATCTACCGCGCCGACGAGCTGCGCGACAAGATCGCCTGCCGCGGGTTGCGGTTCGTGCGCCGCGAGCACGTGCACGCCCTGCACGCGCCGTACTGGTGGCTCAAGTGCGCGGTCGGGGTGAACAACGAAACCAGCAGGCTGGTGCGCGCCTACCACCGGATGCTGGTGTGGGACATGATGAAACGCCCCGCCCTGACCAGGGTGGCGGAGCGGCTGCTCGACCCGCTCATCGGCAAGAGCGTCGCGCTGTACTTCGCCAAGCCGGCGGTGCAACGTGCGGTCGTCTGACCTGCCGAGCGTGCCGCTGGCGCTGACGCGCAAGCAGTGCCTGCGGACCGGGGAGTCGATCGCGGCCGCCCAGGAACCCTCGGGGGCGATCCCCTGGTTCCCCGGCGGGCACACCGACCCGTGGGATCACGTGGAATCGGCCATGGCGCTCACGGTCACCGGATTCCGCGCCGAGGCGCAGGCGGCCTACCGCTGGTCGGCGCAGACCCAGCGGCCGGACGGCTCCTGGCCGAGGCAGTTCCGCGCCGGGGTGGTCGAGGACGCCAACGCCGAGACCAATTTCTGCGCCTATCTCGCCACCGGCGTCTGGCACCACACCCTGTGCACCGGCGACACGGCGTTCGCCGCGCAGATGTGGCCGACGGTGCGGGCGGGCGTCGAATACGTGCTGGCCCAGGCCGGACCGGACGGCCGGATCCCCTGGGCGGCCCGCGACGGCGGACCGATGGCCGAGGCGCTGGTCACCGGCTGTTCGAGCATCCACCACAGCCTCGGCTGCGCTGTCGCGCTGGCCGAGGCGGTGGGCGACCCGCACCCGGAGTGGGCGGTGGCGCAGGCCAGGCTCGGCGAGGCGCTGCGGTCGCGGCCGGAGTCGTTCGCGCCCAAGGACCGCTACTCGATGGACTGGTACTATCCGGTGCTCGGCGGTGCGCTGCGCGGACCGGCCGCGGTGGCCCGCATCGACGCGCGCTGGGACGAGTTCGTGGTCGGCAACATCGGCATCCGTTGTGTGGCCGACCGCCCGTGGGTGACCGGCGCGGAGACCTGCGAGCTGGTGCTCGCGCTGGACGCCATCGGCGACGCCGACCGCGCGCACCGCCTGTTCGCGGCCATGCAGCACCTGCGCGAGAGCGACGGATCCTACTGGACCGGACTGGTCTTCGCCGACGGCAAGCGCTGGCCGGAGGAACGGACCACCTGGACGGCCGCGGCCGTCGTGCTGGCCGCCGACGCCTTGTCGCGGACCACCCCCGCGAACGGGCTCTTCCGCGTACTCACCCTCCCGGCGCCGGTGGGCGTCGGGGTCTGAGCCGGTACCGCCCCGCGGACCACGACCGGAATCCCCGTCCGCTCACGCCGCCTGCGCCGAGCGCCGGAGTCCGAAGCTCCGGTCGGGATCGGCGGGCACGCCCCGCGCCCGCGGACCGGATTCAGCGGACACGTTCGAGAACGCGCAGCGAGCCGGTGGCGCCCACTTCACGGAAGTCGCCGCGGTAGAGGGCGCGGCGGGTGATTTGGTACGGCGGGCGGGGGCCCGCGGGGGGGGGGGGGGGGGAGGGGGGGGT
>NZ_JARWRU010000514.1 GCF_029867845.1 Nocardia farcinica
GGTGAAGAGTCCGCTGTTGTTCCATTCGCCGGAGGTGGAGAAGTTCGTCGACGAACTGCCTCGGATTCCGGTGGTGCGGGGATCGCGGCTGGAGATCGACGCGGCGACCACCTCGCACCGGTTCCATCGGGATCTGCCGGAGTCGACGGCGTTCGGGTACAGCGGGCAGTCGTATCTGGGCCCGACGATCGAGCATCACCGGGACGAGCCGTTGCATGTGCGGTTCAGCAATAGGATCCAGTCGCATCCGTTCGGGGCGGATCTGGACACCACGATCCACGGGGTGCAGGAGAGCTGGCGGACCACGCCGCCGACATCGCTGCATCTGCACGGCGGGGTCACCCCGCCCGCCAGTGACGGCCACCCGGAGAACCTGGTGATGCCGGGGCAGAGCATCGAGCACGACTATCCGCTGCGGCAGGACGCCGGAATGCTCTGGTACCACGACCATCCGATGGGCATCACGCGCACGAACGTGTACGCGGGGCTGGCGGGAATGGTGCTGCTGCGCGACGAGTTCGACACCGGCGACGACGCCAACACCCTCGGGCTGCCCTCGGGGGAGTTCGAGATGCCGTTGGTGTTGCAGGAGAAGGTGTTCCAGCCCAGTGGCCAGCAGACGGTGCGCACGACCCTCGTGGTGCCGGAGGGGTTGTGGGAGGGCGGCGGCGCGGGCGACACCGGCGTGGTGAACGGGAAGGTGTGGCCGCGGATGTCGGTGGCGCGGGGGCTCTACCGGTTCCGCACCATCAACGCCGCGCAGTTCAGCACCTGGAATCTGTTCTTCAGCAACCGGATGCGGTTCTGGGTGATCGGCAACGAGCACGGGTTGCTCGACGCGCCGGTGCCGGTGCAGAACTTCCGGCTGGCCGCCGGTGAGCGGATCGACCTGCTGGTCGATTTCTCCGGGCTGGCGCCGGGGGAGAGCGTCGAGCTGTGCAACGACGAGGAACCGGTGATGCAGGCGCGGCTGATCGGGCAGGTGGCGATGCCGGTGTTCTGCCGGTTCACCGCCGAACAGCGGCGCGGGTTCACCGGGCCGGTGCCGCAGCGGTTGCGCGGCGGGCGCGGGCAGCTGCCGGTGCTGCCGCCGTTGCCGACGCCGACGGTGGTCCGCAACATCACGCTGAGCCAGCCGTACGAGCTGCGGCTGCCGCCGTCGATCATGACGTTGAACAACCTGCGCTATTCCGATCCCGACATCGAGATGCCGCGTCAGGGCACGGTCGAGCAGTGGAACTTCATCAACATCACGCCCGACCCGCACCCGATCCACATCCACCTGGTCACCTTCCGGGTGCTCGACCGCACGCCGTTGCGGACGCTGGACTACCAGGCGGCAAACATCCAGCCGCCGATCGGCATCCGCTGGAATCCGCCGGCGGAGAATTTCCTCGCCGGACCGCCGGTGCCCGCCGCGCCGTGGGAGCAGGGATTCAAGGACATCGTGCGGGTGGACGGCGGCACGGTGACCCGCATCCTGGTGCGCATCCCGACCGCCGACGAGCTCGGGTTCGATCCCGACGAGCCGTTCACGCCGTTGAATCCGTCGCTGGTCGGCGGGCACGGTGACGGTCACGGCGGGCGGCACCAGGCGCACAACGGCACCAACCACAACGGCACCGACCACAACAGCACCGACCACAACAGCACCGACCACAGTAGAGATCTGCGCGGCTACGTGTGGCACTGCCACATCCTCGACCACGAGGACCACGACATGATGCTGCGGCTGCGGTTCGTGCCGTGAAACACGGTGTCGCGTCCCTGGTCAGGGTGGCTTGCCCGCACCGGAGGTGGTGACCTTCGGCACTGTGCGGTGCGTGGTCGCGGATGGTGCCATGGAATCCGCAGTGACCAGACGACGGCAGAAAGCGGGGCAGATCCATGAGTCAGCCCGAGTACGATTCCGAACTCGCCGAGACGCCGCGCCGCACTGTCGAACTCGGTCGCGCCGAGGCCATGCGGCTGCTGGCGAGCGTGCCGTTCGGGCGCATCGTGTTCACCCGCAACGCGCTGCCCGCGGTGCGGCCGGTCAACCATCTGGTCGACGGTGATCTGATCATCGTGCGCACCGGCCTGACGACGGGTCTGGCCAGTTCGATGCGGGCGTCGCGGTCGGTCGTGGTGGCCTACGAGGCCGACGACATCGATCCGGCGCGCAGGCTCGGCTGGTCGGTGGTGATCACCGGGGCCGCGCGTCCGGTCACCGATCCGGCGCTGCTGGCGGACTACCGGCGGCGGTTGCGTCCGTGGGTGGACAGCGCCGCCGAGGAGGTGGTGGCCATCGAGCCGACGCTGGTCAACGGCATCGAGCTGGTCGACGAGCGGACCGGGCGGCTGTCGCGCCTCGGCCGCCCGCGCGGGCTGACCGCGGCGACCTCCTGAGCAGCGGTGAAATCCTGATCAGGGCAGCGGCACCGACCAGCGGATGACGGTGCCGCCCTCGGGGCCGCGTTCGGCGCTGAACTTGCCGCCCGCCTTCTCGGCGCGGGCGGCCATGTTGGCCAGGCCGCTGTGGCGTTCGAGCCGGTCGGGCAGGCCGACGCCGTTGTCGACGATCTCGAGTTCGACCTCGTCGTGGATGCCGAGCCGGATCGACAGCGAGGTGGCCTCGGCGTGGCGCACGACATTGCTGACCGCCTCGCGCAGCACCCCTTCCACGTCCTCGAACATCGACGGTGCGAGCACCGACACCGGCCCGGACAGCCGCATGCTGGTGCGCAGCTCGGTGTTCTCGGTCATCTCGGCGAGGATGGCGTACAGCCGCTTGCGCAGCGCGGGTGTCTCGGTGGCGCTGCTCGAGTGCAGGTCGAAAATGGAGTGGCGGATGTCCTGGACGATGGACTGCACGTCGTTGACGGTGTCCATCAGCCGCGACTTGATCTCCGGGGAGCGGGCGCGCGAGACGGTGCTCTGTAGCGAGAGCCCGACCGCGAACAGCCGCTGGATGACGTGGTCGTGCAGGTCGCGGGCGATGCGGTCGCGTTCGGAGACCACGTCGAGTTCCCGCATCCGCCGCTGGGTGGAGGCCATCTGCAGGGCCAGGGCAGCCTGATCGGCGAAGGCGGCCAGCATGGTCTGGCCCGCGGAGTCGATCGGGGACATGCCGAGGGCGCGGATGGTGGTCAGCAGGCCGACGACGGAGTTGCCGACCCGCAGCGGCAGGCTGAGCACGGGCCCGTACTCGACACTGGTGGCGTAGGAGACGACGTCGGCGTTGTCCACGGCCAGCGGGCGGCCGTCGCGGAAGACGATGCCGGTGTGGGATTCGTCGACCGGCAGCCTGCGGCCGGACAGGGCGGACGCGTCGGTGCCCGCGGCGGAGACCACGACGAGTTCGGTGACGTCCTCGGCGGGGATCTCCGGGTCCTCGGGTAGGGCGAGGAACGCGCACGCCGAATCGGTGAGGGTGAGGACGCGTTCGGTGATGACGGAGAACACGTCGCCGGGTTCGCCGCCGGCGAGGAGTCTGGTGGCGACGGCCTGGGTGGCCTCCAGCCACAGCTGGCGGATGCGGGATTCCTCGTAGAGGCGGGCGTTGGCGATGGCGATGCCCGCGGCGGCGGCCAGCGCCTGGACGACCACCTCGTCGTCCTCGGTGAACTCCTGACCGCCGGACTTCTCGGTCAGGTAGAGGTTGCCGAAGACCTCCCCGCCGACCTGCACTGGCACGCCGAGGAAGGTGTGCATCGGCGGGTGGTGGGGCGGGAACCCGACCGAGGCGGGGTGGGTGGACATGTCCGACAGCCGCAGCGGGCGCGGGTCGGCGATGAGCAGACCGAGCACGCCGTGGCCGCGGGGCAGGTCGCCGATGCGCACGCGGGTGCGGTCGTCGATGCCCTCGTAGACGAACTCGGCGAGTTCCTTGGTCTCCGGGTCGCTCTCGCGCACGCCGAGCGCGCCGTACTTGGCGTCGACGAGCTCGATGGCGGTGTGCACGATGGTGCGCAGGGTGTTGTCCAGATCCAGCCCGGAGGTGACCACCAGCATGGCCTCGATGAGGCGGTCCATCTGGTCGCGGACGCCGACGATCTCGGTGATCCGATCCTGTAGCTCGGTGAGCAGTTCACGTAGCCGCGACTGGGCCAGGGTCTCGATCACCGGGGGCCGGTCGGACGCGCCGGGGTGCGGCGTGGAGCCTTGCATGTCCCGATCCTCTCACTTACGCCCCGTGCCGCCGGTCGAATTGTCGACCCGCAGCGCCCGCCGGATCACGGATTGGGCGTGGTTTGTTCTAGTTTAGCCCCCAGCCCCGCGTCCTTAGTGCGCCGCTCGACA
>NZ_JARWRU010000515.1 GCF_029867845.1 Nocardia farcinica
CCCCCCACCCCCCCCCCCCCCCCCCGCCCCGCACGCGCCCGGGCCCCCCCCCGCCCCCGGCGCTCCCCCCGCCCCGCGGGCATCGGGACGGCGTCAGATGTGGACCGGCGGCCCCGGGTCGGACGCCCCGGGCGGACCCGGCACCACATAGCGCAGGGTGTCCATGTTCGGCCGATAGCAGGTCGAATCCGGCTCCCGGACGGTGGCGATGCCCTGGCGCGAGCGGTCCCGCTCGGACGGCGGGGGCTCGCAGGAGTGCTGTGCCCGGCCGATCCCCTGGGCGGACGAGCCAGGACCAGGAGCGGGCGCGGGCTCGCCCGCGGCGGCCACCGCCGCCACCACGCCCAGCGCCAGCGCGCCGAGCACGGCGGGCACCCCGAACAGGTTGTCCTTGAGCGTCGGCAGCAGGCCTGCCCTGCCCGCCTCCGCACCGCGCGGCGGCTCCGCCCGGCCGACCCTGGTGGTGGGCGCCTCCCCCGACGCCGGGGCCGGGGCACGGGTGACCATCGGGGAACCGCTCGCGTGCGGCGGCACCCCCGGCGCGGACGGCGGGCGCGCCTCGGCCCGGCCGCGCGCGGGATCGGCCGGATACTGCGGACCCGGCGCGGCGGGCCCGGTCTCCTCGCTCTCGGTGACCAGCAGATGCGTGGCGCCGAGGACCAGCGCGTGCATCGGGTGCGCGGCCACGTGCAACCGGTGGCCGAGATGGTTCTGGAAGGCCAGCCGCAACGGCTCGTTGAAGCAGGCGTTACCGCTGAGCAGCACCGTCGAGGTGTCCGCCCCGATGGAACGGGCCGCGGCCATGACCTCGATGACCACGTCGTCGGCCGAACGCGCCTCGCGCATGGCCTCGGCGGTGACGGGCACCTCGATCGACTCGGTGGGCTGCTCGTCGTCGCCGTGCACGGCGCAACCCAGCATGGTACGGCCGGGGCAGTTAAAACCGGTCGCGGCCGAGCCCGCGGGCTAGCCGGGGGGCGGCGGGCGGGACTGGGCCCGACCCCCCCCAGTGGCCC
>NZ_JARWRU010000516.1 GCF_029867845.1 Nocardia farcinica
GTTTTGACGGTGAAGTTGAACGACTCTTGTGGTCGGGCGGCTTCCACGCCGACCATCCTCTACCCCGCCGTGGGCCGCCGCCCGCCCGGGCAGGTCGGACGTCCCCGTCGACGCCCCGGCAGGCTGGGGCGACCCGTCCCCGGCAGGCTGTGGCGATCCCGCCGGGCGGGCGATGGCGATCCCGCCGGGCGGGCGATGGCGGTCCCGCCCTGGTGGGCGATGGCGGTCCGCCCTGGCGGGCGATGGCGAGATCGGCCCCGGTGGGCATGACGATCTCAGCCCGGCACCCGGCGGGGTCGCCCCGGGCTCAGGCCTCCGCGGCCGCCGCGGCGAACTGGGCGTTGTAGAGGCGGTAGTAGGCCCCGCGCTCCTCCAGCAGGCGCTGGTGGTCGCCGTGCTCGACGATCCGGCCCGCTTCCATGACGACGATCAGGTCGGCGTCGCGGATGGTCGACAGCCGGTGCGCGATCACGAAACTGGTGCGGTCGCGGCGCAGCGCGGCGGTGGCCTGCTGGACCAGCAGTTCGGTGCGGGTGTCCACCGAGCTGGTCGCCTCGTCCAGGATCAGGATCGACGGCTTGGCCAGGAAGGCGCGGGCGATGGTGATCAGCTGCTTCTCGCCCGCGCTGACGCCGCCGCCCTCCTCGTCGATCATGGTGTCGTAGCCGTCGGGCAGGGCGTGCACGAAGCGGTCCACGTAGGCGGCGCGGGCGGCCTCGAGGATCTCCTCCTCGGTGGCCTCCGGGTTGCCGTAGGCGATGTTCTCCCTGATGGTGCCGCGGAACAGCCAGGTGTCCTGCAACACCATGCCGATGCGCGAGCGCAGGCTCTCGCGGGTCATCTCGGTGATGTCGACGCCGTCGATGGTGATGGCGCCCGCGTCCAGCTCGTAGAAGCGCATGAGCAGGTTGACCAGCGTGGTCTTGCCCGCGCCGGTGGGGCCGACGATGGCCACCACGTGACCGGGCTCGGCGACCAGCGACAGCCGCTCGATCACCGGCTTGCCCGGCTCGTAGCCGAAGGACACCGCCTCGAACTCCACCCGGCCCCGGTCCAGCGGCCGCACCGGCGCCGTCTCCGGGTCGGGCGTCTGCTCCTCGGCGTCGAGGATCTCGAAGATGCGCTCGGCGGAGGCGACGCCGGATTGCAGCAGGTTGATCATCGAGCCGATCTGGGTGAGCGGCTGACTGAACTGGCGCGAGTACTGGATGAAGGCCTGCACCTCGCCGAGGGACAACTGGCCCGTGGCCACTCGCAGGCCGCCGACCAGGGCCACCAGCACGAAGTTCACGTTCCCGAGGAACATGATCGAAGGCATGATCAGCCCGGAGATGAACTGGGCGCGGAAGCTGGACTCGTAGAGTTTGTGATTGCGCTTGTCGAACTCGATGCCGACCTCGCGGTTGCGGCCGAAGGCGGTGATCACCTCGTGGCCGGTGTAGGCCTCCTCGACCTGGGCGTTGACCAGGCCGGTGTACTTCCACTGATCGACGAAGTGCGGCTTGGAACGCTTGGCGATCATGGCCGTCACGATCACCGCGCCGGGCACGGTTAGCAACGCGATCAGCGCGAGCAGCGGCGAGATCCAGAACATCATGATCAGAATGCCGACCACGGTGAACACCGAGGTCAGCAGCTGGCTCATGGTCTGCTGCAAGCTCTGCGAGACGTTGTCGACGTCGTTGGTGACCCGGCTGAGCACGTCGCCGCGCGGCTGGGAGTCGAAGTAGCGCAGCGGCAACCGGTGGATCTTGTCCTCGATGTCGGCTCGCAGCCGCTTGACGGTGCGGTTGATCACCACGTTGAGCAGGCGGGCCTGTCCCCAGCTGAACAGCGCGGCGAGCACGTACAGCGTGAGCACGATCAGCAGGATGCGCCCGACCGCCTCGAAGTCGACGCCGACGCCGGGCACCACGTCCATCGCCGCCAGCATGTCGGCGAGGGTGTCGTCGCCCGCGGCGCGCAGCCGCTGGACCGCCTCGTCCTTGGTCAGCCCGCTCATCTCGGACAGGTTGTTGCCGACCACGCCGTCGAAGACCACGTTGGTGGCCTTGCCGAGCAGGTACGGGCCGAGGGTGTTGAGCACCACCGAGGCCACCACCATGCCGGTGATGCACCAGACGTAGAAGCGTTCCGGCGCCAGCCTGGCAAGCAGACGCTTCAGGGAGGGCTTGAACGACTTGGGCTTGGTGCCGGGGGCGCCCGGCTGCGGTCCACCCGGTCTCATCGGGCCTCCTCCTGCGCGCCGAGCTGCGACGCCACGATCTCCTGGTACTCCGGGCAGTCGCGCAGCAGCTGCTCGTGGGTGCCGATGCCGGCCATGCGCCCGTCCTCGAGCACCACGATCTGGTCGGCCTCGCGGATGGTGGACACCCGCTGGGCGACGATGATCACCGAGGCGTCCCTGGTCACCGGCCGCAGGGCCGCGCGCAGCCTGGCGTCGGTGGCCACGTCGAGCGCGGAGAACGAGTCGTCGAAGACATAGACGCGCGGCCTGCGCACCAGGGCCCTGGCGATCGCGAGGCGCTGACGCTGACCGCCGGAGACGGTGGTGCCGCCCTGGGCGACGGGGGTGTCCAGCCCGTCCGGCATGGCCCGCACGAAGTCGGCGGCCTGGGCGATCTCCAGGGCCTGCCACAACTGCTCGTCGGTGGCGTCGGGATCGCCGTAGCGCAGGTTGCTCGCGATCGTGCCGGAGAACAGGTACGCCTTCTGCGGGACGAGGCCGATCTGCCCGCGCATGATCTCCAGATCCAGCTCCCGCACGTCGGTGCCGCCGAGGCGGACCGCGCCCGCGGTGACGTCGATCAGCCGGGGCACCAGCGCGACCAGGGTGGTCTTGCCCGCGCCGGTGGAACCGACGATCGCGGTGGTGGTGCCCGGCTCGACGCGGAAGCTGATGCCGCTGAGCACCGGTTTCTCCGCGCCCGGGTAGGCGAACTCGGCGGCGTCGAACTCCACCACGCCTGGATCGCCCGCGAACGGCAGCGGGGCCAGCGGCTCACGCACCGAGGACTCGGTGTCGAGCACCGCTCCGATGCGGTCGGCCGAGACCGCCGCGCGCGGGGCCATGACCGCCATGAAGGAGGCCATCATGACCGCCATCAGGATCTGCAGGATGTAGGCCAGCATCGCGCTGAGCGCGCCGATCTGGAGCTCGCCCCGGTCGATCAGATGCCCGCCGAACCAGATCACCGCGACGGTGGTCAGGTTGCTGATCAGCAGCACCACCGGGAACATCAGCGCCATCAGCCTGCCGACCCGCAGCGATGCCTCGGTCAGGTCGTTGTTGGCCAGGCTGAACCGCCAGACCTCCTGGCGCTCGCGGACGAACGCGCGCACCACCCTGATGCCGGTGATCTGCTCGCGCAGCACCCGGTTGACCGCGTCGATGCGCTCCTGCACCTGCCGGAAGCCGGGCACCAGCCTCACCACGACGAAGCCCATGGCCAGCGCCAGCGCGGGCACCGCGATCAGCAGCAGCCAGGACAGTTGCAGGTCTTCGCGCAGGGCCATGACGATGCCGCCGACGCACATGATCGGGGCCATCACCAGCACGGTCACCGACATCACCACCAGCAACTGCACCTGCTGCACGTCGTTGGTGTTGCGGGTGATCAGCGAGGGCGCGCCGAACATGCCCACCTCGCGGGCGGAGAAGGTGCCGACGCGGTGCACCAGCGCGGCCCGCAGATCACGGCCCGCGCGCATGGCAGCCTGGGCGCCGAGATAGACCGACGACGCCGACGCCACGATCTGCACCACCGTGACCGCGAGCATCCACAGGCCGGTGTTCCAGATGTAGCCGATGTCGCCCTTGGTCACGCCGTTGTCGATGAGATCGGCGTTCAGGCTCGGCAGGTACAGCATGGCGATGACCGAGACCAGCTGGAGCGCGACGACCCCCGCCAGCTGGGCGCGATACGGGGACAGAAACGTCCTGAGCAGTCTGATCAACATGATGGGGCAGGCTACCGGCAAAACCAGCGCCGAGCCCCCGGGTTTCGCCCACAGCTTCTCTCGCTCACCGCCGCGACCAGGCCCCCGGATCGGCGGTGAGCTCGCCGACGAACTCGGGCAGGCCGTCGCGGGCGATCTGGGCGATGGAGACGTTCTCCAGCACCGCGCGGATATTCGTCCGCAGCGCGATCCACACGCGTTGCAGCGGCTCGGCCGAGCCCGCGTAGCGCACGTCCTCCGGCCGCTGCCCGCGGACCGAGGCCAGCGGGCCCTCGATCGCGCGGATCACGTCGGCCACGGAGATCTCGGCGGCGGGCCTGGCCAGCCGATAGCCGCCGTCGGGGCCGCGCCGGGAGGTGACGAGGCCGCCGCGGCGCAGCTCGGCCAGCACCGTCTCCAGCACCTTGGGCGGGATGCCCTGCGCCGAGGCGATGGTCTCGGCCTTCACCTGCGCCGACTCACCCGGCGCGGCGGCGGGCCCGGCGGGGGCGGGTGGCGGCGCGGCGTGGGCGATCTCGACCAGGGTGCGCACCGCGTAGTCGACCTTCGCGGTGATGTGCACGTGCGACTCCCTGGCTGTTCGACCGAATCCCTACCGACCCGAGCGGCCCGAGAGGACACGCGTGCGGGCGGCAGGTCGAATCTACGCGGTCGCGTGGATGTTCAGCACGCAGGTCGCCGCGTCGAGCAGCGTGCTCTCCAGCACCTCGTCGGAGACGCCGGGCACGTATTCGTCGGTGGTCAGGGCCGAGGTGATCACCGACAGCGCGGCGGCCGCGCGTACCCGCGCCTCGTGGCTCGCGTCCGGTCCGGCGAGCCAATCGGCGAGCACCTTGCCTGACTCGAGCACATCGGGGTACCGCTCCGACAGCGCGTTGTAGATCGCGACGGTGTCGCGCACGCACATCGAACCGGCGTCGCGATGGCGGATCATGCCGCGCAGATAGTCGCGTAACACCCGCCGCACGGTGTCCGCGTCGGGGGGGGGGGGGGGGGGGGGGGGGCCCCCCCCCCGCCGGGGGGAGGCGCACCCCGCGCGGGGGGGCCGCCGCCCCAGGGCGGGGGGGGGGGGGGGTGTGTT
>NZ_JARWRU010000517.1 GCF_029867845.1 Nocardia farcinica
GGGGGGGGTAACCCAAACCCACCCCCCCCTTATCGGCCCCCTCTTTAAAAACAAATCCCCGGCCCCCCCCGGGGGGGGGGTGGGGGCACGGCCTCGTGGCAGGTAGATCAGCTGGAAGGCGGGAGCGCCACCTCGGATTCGGCCGGTGTGCGCGATTCTGTTCGACCGCGCCATACTTCACCGATATCCATATGTACAAACATCGGTTTGTGGTAACGTGGGGGAAGCTGCCGAGAGGATGATGTTCCATGAGCGCTGATCCCGCACTCGACCTGGCGTTGCGTGCGCTGGCCGACGGCAACCGGCGGTCGATCCTGGCCGTCATCCGCGGTGGTCCGCGGTCGGTGGGAGCGATCGCCGAGGAGGTCGGGCTCTCGCAGCAGGTGACCTCGCATCATCTCGGTGTGTTGCGCGAGGCCGGGGTGGTGATGGGGAGCCGGGAGGGAACGCGGCATCTGTTCGTCGTGCGCACCGACGGGCTCGCGGCGGTGCGGTCGTATCTCGACGGGTTCTGGCCCGACAAACTCGCCGCGCTCAAGGCGGCCGTGGAGGCAGGGGAGCGGGAACGTGGCTGAATACCGGACCTCGATCGAGATCGCCGCGCCGCCGGAGTCGGTCTTCGAGTACCTGACCACCGAGTCGGGGATGACGGCGTGGATGGGCAGTCACGCCGATCTCGAGCCGCGCCCCGACGGGCTGTTCGCCGTGGACATCGCGGGTTTCCCCATCCGAGGGCGGTACCTTCGCGTGGAACATCCCACGCGTGTCGTCGTGTCGTGGGGCGTCGCGGGCAGCGACGACCTGCCTGCCGGCTCGTCCACGGTCGAGTTCCGGCTCACTGCCGTCGGTGGCGGCACTCGCGTCGACCTCACGCACTCGGGACTGCCCGAGCCCGACTTGCCCGGCCACGCCGACGGCTGGCAGCACTTCCTGCCGCGACTGGCCGTCGTCGCGGCGGGCGGGGATGCGGGGCCCGACCACTGGCGACCCCGCGGCCACTGATCGCCGCCCCGGTTCCACTCGATCACCAGCTCTGCCGCACCCCCGAGTTCCATCCGACCACGAGAAGAGGAGACCCATGGCCCACCCGACCGCTTTCGACATCGTGCAGGACTACCACCGGGCTTGGACCGGCGGCGACATCGACCGTGCCATGAGCCTGGTCGCCGACGACATCGTCTGCCGCGCACCGGGGTCCGACTTGGCGGGTAAGGACGCCTACCGCGCCTATATCGGCGCCTTCGCGCCCGCGTTGACCGGCCTGGCGGATATCGCGGCCTTCGCCGACGGCGAGCGCGTCGCCCTCTTCTACTACCCGCAGACCGCCGCGACCAGCATCGCGCCCGCCGCCGAGTGCTTCACCGTCCGCGACGGCGCCATCGCCGAGAGCGTGCTGGTCTTCGACCGTATGAGTTTCGCGCCGTCGGCCGCGAGCGCGTAGGCGGGGTGCGCGGTGCCGCGGCAAGCCGAGTTGATCGAGCGCCTGCGCGCGATGCTCGCCGGACAGCGCACCCGTGAGGTGTCGATGTTCGGCAGCCGGGCGTTCCTGGTGAACGACAAGAGCGGCGCGGGCGCGTGGCGGGCGGGCGATCTGCTGGGCCGGGGCGACGGAGCGCGCGACGGCGAACTCGCCGGACGCCCCGGGGCCGCGCGGGCCCGGATGGGGCCGGGGCGCGTCATGGGGCCGGGCTGGCTGGAGGTGTCCGCGGTCTCGATCGCCGACGACGCGGACCTGGCGTTCTGGCTGGATATCGCGCTGGAGCACAACCGCGCCGCGGCGAGGTGATGTCGTTCACCAGGGGATAGTCAATCAAATTGATAAACCAGGTTGTATATTAGCGGTGTGGTAGCCGCTGAATCCCCTCTTGCTCTCGCCCTGCGTGACGCCCTGCGTCCGCTCTGGCGGCAGCTGACCGCCCATCGGACGATCTCGACCGGCAAGCTGGGCGTGCTGGCCTATCTGGCCGAGCACGGTCCGGCTACCTCGGCGACGCTGGCGGCCGCGGAGAAGATCAGCCCGCAGGCGATCGCGAACGCGGTGCGGGAGCTGGAAGCGCTCGGCCTGATCGCGCGCGCCCAGGACGAACACGACCGGCGCAAGGTGTGGGTGTCGCTGACCGAGACGGGGCGCCAGCGCCTGGTCGCGGAGCGGTCCTACGGCAACGAGTGGCTGGAACAGGCCATCGCCGAGCGGCTCACCCCGGACGAGGTCGCGATACTCGCGGCTGCCGTGCCCGTGCTGGGGAAGCTGACGCAGCCGCCGGTGGCGGCGGCAGCGACGCGCGTGACCGAGAAGGGTGCGCTCGTTGACTGACACCGCCGCGCCCGAAACCGTTCGGATCGCCGGGGAACAGGCCGTCCGTCCCGGCCTGCTGACCGCGCTGGTCTACACCGCCCTGACCACCGCTGTGGTCAGCTCCCTCGGCATGCTGCTGGTCCCGACGCTGTCGACCGAGATGGACGTGCCGGTCAGCACCGCGCAGTGGATGCTGACGGTCAA
Organism: Nocardia farcinica; assembly: GCF_029867845.1. GTDB lineage: Bacteria > Actinomycetota > Actinomycetes > Mycobacteriales > Mycobacteriaceae > Nocardia > Nocardia farcinica_A. Next base: position 2,501 of record NZ_JARWRU010000517.1, read on the forward strand.
CCTGCTCGTCGGCGCGGTCGCCACCCCGATCATGGGCCGATTGAGCGACGGCCCGCACAAGAAGCGTCTGCTGATGTGGTCGTTGCTGGTGATCCTGATCGGCTCGGTGATGGCGGCCACCGCACCCAACTTCGCCGTCTTTCTCGTCGGCCGCGCCTTCCAAGGGTTGTCCTACGGCATCGTGCCGGTGACCATCGCGCTGGCCAGGCGCTACCTGCCCGAGGACAAGGTGCGCTTCGGCATCTCCAGTCTCTCGGTGACCGTCTCCACCGGCTTGGGCATCGGCTATCCGCTCACCGGCATTCTCGCCGACCGGGCGGGTTTCCGGGCC
>NZ_JARWRU010000518.1 GCF_029867845.1 Nocardia farcinica
CGTCGCCAAGGAGATCGCCGAGCATCCGTTCGGCACCCCCACCTTCACCGGGCGCAGTTGGGCACTGGCCGACGTGCGGCTGCTGGCCCCGATCCTGGCCAGCAAGGTCGTGTGCGTCGGCAAGAACTACGCCGCCCACGCCGAGGAGATGGGTGGCTCCGCGCCCGAGGAGCCGGTGATCTTCATCAAGCCCAACACCGCGATCGTCGGCCCGAACGCCCCGATCGTCTATCCGCCCAGCTCCACGCGGGTCGACTACGAGGGCGAACTGGCCGTGGTCATCGGCCGCCCGTGCAAGGACGTGCCTGCGGCCAGGGCGCGCGAGGTGATCCTCGGCTACACCGTCGCCAACGATGTCACCGCCCGCGACCAGCAGCAGAGCGACGGCCAGTGGACCAGGGGCAAGGGCTACGACACCTTCTGCCCGCTCGGTCCCTGGATCGAGACCGAGGTCGACCCGTCGGATCTGGAGATCCGTACCGAACTCGACGGTGAGGTCCGCCAGCGCAGCCGGACTTCGCTTCTGCTGCACGATATTCCGAAGCTCGTGGAATGGGTGAGTACGGTCATGACGCTGCTGCCCGGCGACGTGATCCTCACCGGAACACCCGAGGGCGTCGGCCCGATGCAGGTCGGACAGCAGGTGTCCGTCACCGTCGAAGGCATCGGCACCCTGACCAATCCTGTTGCCGCCAAACGCTGATCGAGAGAGAGCAATGACACCAGTACGGGTCCGTTTCTGCCCGTCGCCGACCGGGACGCCGCACGTCGGCCTGATCCGCACCGCCCTGTTCAACTGGGCCTTCGCCCGCCACACCGGCGGCACCTTCGTCTTCCGCATCGAGGACACCGACGCCGCCCGCGACTCGGAGGAGTCCTACGCGGCGATCCTCGACGCGCTGCGCTGGCTCGGGCTGCACTGGGACGAGGGGCCGGAGGTCGGCGGGCCCTACGAGCCCTACCGGCAGTCGCAGCGCCGCGACCTCCATCTGGACGTCGTCCGGCGTTTGCTGGAAGCCGGCGAGGCCTACGAATCCTTCTCCACGCCAGAGGAAGTCGAGGCCCGCCACCGGGCGGCCGGACGCGATCCGAAGCTCGGTTACGACAACTTCGACCGCGATCTGACCCCCGAGCAGATCGCCGCCTACAAGGCCGAGGGCAGGGCCCCGGTGGTGCGTCTGCGGATGCCCGACGAAGACCTGTCCTGGAACGATCTGGTGCGCGGCGAGACCACCTTCAAGGCGGGCACGGTGCCCGACTTCGCCCTCACCCGCGGCAACGGCATTCCGCTCTACACGCTGGTCAACCCGGTCGACGACGCGCTGATGAAGATCACCCACGTGCTGCGCGGCGAGGACCTGCTCTCCTCCACGCCGCGACAGCTCGCGCTCTACGCCGCGCTGCGGCGGATCGGGGTGGCCGACTTCACTCCCGAGTTCGGTCATCTGCCCTTCGTGATGGGGCAGGGCAACAAGAAGTTGTCCAAGCGCGATCCCGAGTCCAACCTGTTCCTCCATCGGGAGCGCGGGTTCATTCCTGAAGGTTTGCTGAATTACCTCGCATTGCTCGGTTGGGGCCTTGCTGAGGACCGCGATGTCTTCTCCATGGCGGAGATGGTGGCGGCGTTCGATATCACGAAGGTGAATTCGAATCCGGCCCGTTTCGATCAGAAGAAGGCCGACGCGATCAATGCCGAACACATCCGATTGCTGGAGCCCGCCGATTTCGCCGGGCGCCTGCGGGACTTCCTCACCGAGCAGGGGCGCATCGGTCCCGGCAGCAATGCCGGGGAAGTCGACGACAAAGTGTTCGCGGCGGCGGCCGAATTGGTCCAGACCCGCATCGTGGTGCTGAGCGACGCCTGGGATCTGCTCCGATTCCTGTTCGTGCCCGCCGGGGAATTCTCCGTGGACGAGGCCGCGGCGGCGAAGAACCTGGGCGCCGAGGCGGCGCCGGTGCTCGAGGCCGCCGTGGCGGCGCTGGAGCCGCTGGCGTCCTGGACCACCCCCGCCATCGAGGAGGCGCTCAAGAAGGCGCTGATCGAGGATCTGGGGCTCAAACCGCGCAAGGCCTTCACGCCGGTGCGGGTGGCGGTCACCGGCTCGCACATCAGCCCTCCGCTGTACGAGTCGCTGGAACTGCTCGGGCGCGAGATCACCCTCGATCGCCTGCGGGCGGGCGTGAGGACCGCGCGCGGATAGCCGACGGCCGGGCCGTCGGGCGGAGTCCGCTCCCACGGCGGCCCGGAGGCCCGCTGCCCGGCGGCCGGGCGGCGGGGCGCACATCGGGCAAATGGGGCAGAAACCGCACAGAACACGCCTCTGACCAGGCGATTTGTAGTTCCCCCCGATACCTTTGGTAATCTCTTTCTCGGCCGGAACGACGGACCGAAGCCAGCCAGGCTCCGGGAAGAAAGTCCAGGTCAGTGGGGTATGGTGTAATTGGCAACACAGCTGATTCTGGTTCAGCCATTCTAGGTTCGAGTCCTGGTACCCCAGCTGGAAAGTGTTGTATCTCTCTCGGTTCGCGACCGGAGTAGTTCAGCAACCGGCGATTTGGTCGCCGGGCTCCGGTCGGCTAAGCTGGCCGGGCATTCCACGGATCCGTTCGGATCCACAACGGATGATCACCGGGAACGGGAGATCATGTCCGAGGCCCCGTCGTCTAGCGGCCTAGGACGCCGCCCTCTCAAGGCGGTAGCGCGGGTTCGAATCCCGTCGGGGCTACTTCCGGGTGAGGCCTCCGCTCAGCTGAGCGGAGGCCTCACCCGGAAGTAGCCCCGACGGGATT
>NZ_JARWRU010000519.1 GCF_029867845.1 Nocardia farcinica
TATTTTTGGGGGGGGGCTCGCACCGCCCACGGCTGCGCCCGCGCCCTACCCCGCCCCCGCCCCCGCGGGCGCCCCCCCCCCAGGGGGGCCGCGCCCCCCGTTCGCGGCGGGGCCTCGGCCGTTTCCGCACCATCGCGGCCCCGCGGGCCCGGCCGTCGGGCTAGCTGTCCGGGATCGCCTCGCGCGCACCCGCCGCGTCGAGCACCGCGAGCAGTTGTTCGGCGATCCCCGGCGCCGCGGCGACCACCAGATCGCCCTGCGCGCCGGTGTGCGTGGCGGGCGGCAGGGTGAGCACGGCGCCCGCCTCCTCGGCGATCAGCGCGCCGGCGCCCCAGTCCCAGGGATGCAGTCCGTGCTCGAAGTAGGCGTCCACGCGGCCGGTCGCCACATGGCACAGGTCCAGCGCGGCCGCGCCGAAGCGGCGGATGTCGCGGATGCGCGGCAGCACCTCGGCGATGATCTCGGCCTGCCTGGCGCGCCTGGCGCGGCCGTAGGCGAAACCCGTTGCCACGAGGGTGAGTTCCAGTTCCGCGGCGTCCGAGCAACGCAGCCGTTCGATCGTGCCGTCGGGATGGGCGGCCGTCGCGCCCGCGCCGAGTCCGGCGCTGTAGGTGATCCCGTGCGCCACGTCGACGACCGCGCCGGCCAGGGGCCGTCCGCCGCGCAGGGCCGCGACCGAGACGGCGTAGCCGGGCACGCCGTAGAGGAAGTTGACCGTCCCGTCGATGGGATCGACCACCCAGGTCACGTCGTCGTCCCCGGCCAGGCTGCCGCCGCCCTCCTCACCGAGGATCGCCTCGCCGGGCCGCCGTTCGGCGAGCAACGCGCGGATCAGTTCCTCGGATTCGGTGTCGACCACGGTCACCGGATCGGTGGCATGGCTCTTGGTGCGCACCGAGGCGGCACTCCCCTGCTCGCCGCTGCCGTCCCCGCCACCGTTGCCGTTGCCCGCGCCGAAGACCTCGGGGCGGCGGGCACGCACGTGCGCGGCGGCGCGTTCGGCGAGTTCGGTCGCCGTGCGCCGCAGCTCGGCGACGACGTCCTCGGGTGCGGACACCCTGGCGGCGGGTGTCTCGGCTGATCTCTCGGTGGCTGATCCGGTGGAGTGCGGCACGTCTCCATCGCTACCACAGATCCGTGCGGCGCCGTCTCATCGGCTGCGCAGGCCGGGCACGGGCCCAGCCGGACGGACCGGACGCCCGTTGTCGCGTGCGATACGACACCACAGCCGGGCATCGGACATAATCGCCTGTCACTACAACGGTCGGCTACGCAGAACGAGGGGTTGCCATGTCCGCTCCGGGGCACGCATTCGGCATCGATATCGGTGGCAGCGGGGTGAAGGGCGCCGCGGTCGACCTGACCACCGGCGAGTTGGTGCACGAGCGCGTCAAGATCGCCACACCGCGCCCGGCGACCCCGGAAGCCGTCGCGGCGACCACCGCCCGCCTGGTGGCCGAGGCGGGCTGGGACGGTCCGGTGGGCGTCACCATGCCCTCGGTGGTGCTCGACGGCGTCGTGCGCACCGCCGCCAACATCGACAAGAGCTGGATCGGCGTGGACGCGCGGGCACTGTTCTCCGATGCCCTCGGCGGCCGGGAGGTGACCGTGCTCAACGACGCGGACGCCGCCGGGCTGGCCGAGGACCGTTACGGCGCGGCCGCCGAACACCGCGGTCTCGTGCTGTTGCTGACCTTCGGCACCGGCATCGGATCGGCGCTGCTCTACAACGGCACCCTCGTGCCCAACTCCGAGCTCGGTCACCTCGAGATCGGCGGGATGGAGGCCGAACACCGCGCCGCCGCCTCGGTGAAGGACCGGCTCGGCCTGAGCTACGAGCAGTGGGCCGTTGAGGTGTCCACCGTGCTGTCCGGGCTCGAGGACCTGTTCTGGCCGAATGTGATCGTCGCCGGCGGCGGCATCAGCCGCGACGCCGATCGCTGGATTCCGTTGCTCACCAACCGGACTCCTGTGGTCGCCGCGCGGCTGCGCAACACCGCGGGAATCGTCGGCGCGGCGATGGCGATCCAGGGGCATCTGACGCCCTGACCTGCGCACGCCGGGCGGACCCGGCCGGGGACCGGCGCGCGGGAAGGCGGCATCGTGCCGTGAGTACCCTGGTCGGATAGTTACAATGGAACATGCCCGGCGGTGAGCCGGAGCCCGACCGGCCTTCCGCCGGTGAAACCCGACAGACCGCTCCGCCGGAACACTACTCTGGCGTGACGCCGCACGAGACCGTCACGAAAGGGCGTACGTGGTAGCCACGACCCGTCAGACCGCCGGTTCGGCCGACGCCGACTCCGAAGACCCCACCGCAGCTCGGCCGGTTCGCAAGGCTGCCGCCAAGAAGGCACCGGCCAAGAAGGCCGACGCCAAGAAGGCGCCTGCCAAGAAGGCCGCCAAGGCCACCAAAGCCACCAAGGCCACCAAGGCCACCAAGGCCACCGCCAAGAAGGCGACGGCGAAGAAGGCTTCCACCAAGAAGGCGGGCCCCGACGGCGAGCCCGGCTCCGACGAGGCGCTCGACGACGACGCCATCGATCTGGCCGATCTCGACGACATCGAGGTCGACGAGACCGACCTGGCCGAGGAGGGCGAGCTGGTCGAGGCCGCCGCCGACGACGAGGAGGACGAGGAGCCGAGCGCCGCCGACAAGGCCTCCGGCGATTTCGTCTGGGACGAGGAGGAATCCGAGGCCCTGCGGCAGGCCCGCAAGGACGCCGAGCTGACCGCGTCGGCCGACTCGGTCCGCGCCTACCTCAAGCAGATCGGCAAGGTCGCGCTGCTCAACGCCGAGGAGGAGGTCGAACTCGCCAAGCGCATCGAGGCGGGCCTGTACGCGGCCGAGAAGATGCGCGAGTTCGCCGAGAGCGGCGAGAAGCTGCCGGTCGCGATGCGCCGCGACTACAACTGGATCATCCGCGACGGCAACCGAGCCAAGAACCACCTGCTCGAGGCCAACCTGCGTCTGGTGGTCTCGCTGGCCAAGCGCTACACCGGGCGCGGCATGGCGTTCCTCGACCTGATCCAGGAGGGCAACCTGGGTCTGATCCGCGCGGTGGAGAAGTTCGACTACACCAAGGGCTACAAGTTCTCGACCTACGCCACCTGGTGGATCCGTCAGGCGATCACCCGCGCGATGGCCGACCAGGCCCGCACCATCCGCATCCCGGTGCACATGGTGGAGGTCATCAACAAGCTCGGTCGCATCCAGCGCGAGCTGCTCCAGGATCTCGGCCGCGAGCCGACCCCGGAGGAGCTGGCCAAGGAAATGGACATCACCCCGGAGAAGGTCCTCGAGATCCAGCAGTACGCGCGTGAGCCGATCTCGCTGGACCAGACCATCGGCGACGAGGGCGACAGCCAGCTCGGTGATTTCATCGAGGATTCCGAGGCCGTCGTCGCGGTCGACGCGGTGAGCTTCACCCTGTTGCAGGACCAGCTGCAGTCGGTGCTGGAGACACTGTCCGAGCGCGAGGCGGGTGTGGTGCGGCTGCGCTTCGGCCTCACCGACGGCCAGCCGCGCACCCTGGACGAGATCGGCCAGGTCTACGGCGTGACCCGAGAGCGCATCCGCCAGATCGAATCCAAGACGATGAGCAAGCTGCGCCACCCGAGCCGCTCGCAGGTGCTGCGCGACTATCTCGACTAGGTCCGCGCCGCACGGCCGCGCACAGGTCGCGGCTGACGATAACCACGACGAGGCCCCGCGGGGGGCCCCCCCGGGGGGG
>NZ_JARWRU010000520.1 GCF_029867845.1 Nocardia farcinica
TCGTGAGCGACGACGAGGGGACGGTGTACGGCATCCGCCCGCACCGCCCCATGACCGAACAGCAGGTGGCGACGGCTATGCGACTGTCCCGCGAATCCATGCGCCTGACTTTGGAGCGGGCGAACAAGATACGCGCCGCCGCGGCGAGCCCCACCCGCTGTTGCGGGTGTATATGGCATTCGAGAACATGCAGCGCCCGCGCCTCGAGCTGTCCGGCGCCACGGTCGAGATCCTCGACCCTGGCCCGCAGGCGGCCAAGACCGATCTGGTGGTGACCGTCGCCGAGAACGCGGCGGCGGGCTCGGACATCCCGCTGCGCATCGATTACGCCGCCGACCTGTTCGACCAGGCCACCGTCGAGGAGTTCGCCGCGCGCCTGAACCGGGTGCTCGCGGCGCTGGTGGCCGAACCGGGCACCCGCGTCGGCGCCGTGGAGGTGCTGTCGGAGGCCGAGCGCGCCCGCCTGGTGCCCGCAGCCGGGCGCCGCGCCGAGCCCGCCCGCGTCCTGGCCGAGGTGCTGGCGGTGCGGGACCCCGAGGCCGTCGCGGTGATCGCGGGCGACCGCTCGCTGACCTACGGTGCGCTGGACACCGCGTCGAATCGGCTCGCCCGCGAACTGATCGCGCGCGGCATCGGTCCCGGCGACCACGTCGCCCTCGTCATGCCGCGCTCGGTCGAGTTCGTCGTCGCCATGTGGGCCGTGGCCCGATCCGGCGCGGCTTTCGTCCCGGTCGATCCCCGCAATCCCGCCGAGCGCGTCGCGCTCATGATCGCCGACGCCGAGGCCGCGGTGGCCGTGACGGTCATCGGGGCGGGCGAGCTGGTGCCGGATCCGGTGCCGACTCTGGTGCTCGACGATCCCGCCGTCGCGGCGACGCTGGCGCGACATCCGGCCGCGCCGGTGACCGATGCGGAGCGGACCCGCCCGTCGCGGGTGGCCGACACCGCCTATGTGCTGTACACCTCGGGATCCACCGGCGCGCCGAAGGGCGTGGCCGTGACCAGCGAGGGCCTGGCCAACTTCGCCGCCGAACAGCGCGAACGCTATGCGGTGGAGGCCGGCGCCCGCGTCCTGCAACTGGCCGCCCCCGGCTTCGACGCCGTCGTCCTGGAACTGCTCATGGCCCATGCCTGCGGCGCCGCCCTCGTGGTCTCGCCGCCGGAGGTCTTCGCCGGGCCGGAACTGGCCGAACTCGTTCGCGCGCACGGGGTCACGCACGCCTTCATCACCCCCAGCGTGCTGGCCACCCTCTCCCCGGCGGGCATGGAATCGCTGCGAGTGCTCGTGGCGGGCGGCGAGGCGGTCTCCGCGGAGGTCGTCGCGGAGTGGGCGCCCGGCCGCAATCTGCACAACGGCTACGGCCCCACCGAGACCACCATCATGGTCGCCATCAGCGATCCGCTGCGGGCGGGGGAGCGTGTCACCATCGGCGGACCGGTGCGCGGCACCAGGGCGGTGGTCCTCGACGGCCTGCTCCGCCCGGTCCCGGCCGGAGTCACCGGCCAGCTCTACGTCTCCGGCGTGCAACTGGCCCGCGGCTACCTCGGCCGCCCCGGCGCGACCGCCACCGCCTTCGTCGCGGCCCCCTACGGCCCGCCCGGCACACGGATGTACCGCACCGGCGACCTGGTCCGCTGGACCCGTGAGGGCACCCTGGAATACGTCGGCCGCACCGACTTCCAAGTCAAGATCCGCGGCCAGCGCATCGAACTCGGGGAGGTCGAGGCGGTCCTCGCCGCGCACCCGAAGGTGTCGGTCGCCCTCGCCGTCGGCGTCCCGGCCGAGCAGGGCGCCAGGCTCGCGGCCTATGTCGTGCTGGACGACGCCGCCACCCGCGCGGCCGAGGACACCTCCGCCGAGACCGACGCCGCCGCCGGAACTCTCGCGCGCGGCGTCACGGCGGAACTGCTCGCCCACGCCGCACAGCGCCTGCCCGCCCACATGGTTCCCGAGGCGGTCGTGGTCCTCGACGCACTGCCGTTGTCCCCGGTCGGCAAGGTCGACCGCGCCGCCCTGCCGGAACCGGTGTTCGGGACCGCCCGCCGCGAGTACGTGGCCCCGCGCGACGAGGTCGAGCGGCGGGTGGCGCAGGTGTGCGCATCGGTGCTCGGCCTCGACCGGGTCGGCGTCGCGGACAGCTTCTTCGAGCTCGGCGGCAATTCGCTGTCGGCCACCAGGGCTGCGGCGCGGCTCGGCGCCGCCTTCGGCGTGCAGGTGCCGCTGCGGACGATCTTCGACGCGCCGACCGTCGCCGACCTCGCCGACCGGCTGCGCTCGCGCGAGCCCGCCCACCGGGCCCCGCTGACGCCCCGGCCGCGCCCTGAGCGCATCCCGCTCTCGCCCGCGCAGACCCGCATGTGGTTCCTCAACCGGTTCGACGCCGATTCGGCGGTGTACAACATCCCGCTGGTCGTGCACCTGTCGGGCGCGCTGAATGTGCCCGCCATGCGGGCCGCCGTCGCCGACGTGCTCGAACGGCACGAGGCGCTGCGCACGATCTACCCCGACAGCGACAGCGGCCCCTACCAGGCGATCGTGCCCGCCGATGAGGCCGGGACGCTGCCGGAGGTGGCCGACGTCGCGGCGGCCGGACTGGAGGACCGCATCGCGGCCATGGCCGCCGAGGGCTTCGACGTCACCACCGAGGTGCCGCTTCGGGTCGCGTTGCTGCGCACCGCCCCCGAGGAACACGTGCTGGTGCTCGTGGTCCACCACATCGGCTTCGACGGCTCCTCGCTCGCACCGCTGGCCGCCGACCTGGCCACCGCCTACGAGGCCCGCGCCCGAGGCGACGCGCCCTCGTGGGCGCCGCTGCCCGTGCAGTACGCCGACTACACGCTCTGGCAGCGCGACCTGCTCGGCGACGAGGACGACCCGGACAGCCCGACGGTCGCGCAGACCGACTACTGGCGCGCCACCCTGGCCGACCTGCCCGAGGTGCTCGACCTGCCCACCGCCCGGCCGCGCCCGGCACAGCCGAGTTTCCGCGGCGCGCGGCTGACCGCGACCCTGCCCGCCGATCTGCACCGCGCGGTGCTGGCGCTGGCACGCGCCCACGACGTCACGCCGTTCATGGTGCTGCACGCCGCCTACGCCGCGGTCCTGGCCCGGCTGTCCGGCGCGGGCGACATCGCGGTCGGCACCCCGATCGCGGGCCGAGGCGAACCCGGCCTCGACGGCCTGGTCGGCATGTTAGTCAACACCCTCGTCCTGCGCACCCTGGTCGAGCCGGCGGCCTCCTTCGCCGGTCTGCTCGAGCAGGTCAGGGCTGTGGACCTGGCGGCCTTCGAACACGCCGACATCCCGTTCGAACGGCTCGTCGAGGTCCTCAACCCGCCGCGCTCCACCGCGCACGCACCGCTGACCCAGGTGGGTTTCTCGTTCCAGAACATCGAGATCCCGGCCGTGCGCATGGCCGGCCTGACGGTCACCGCGCGCACAGCCGATCCGAGTGTGGCGAAATACGACCTGCACCTGAGCCTGGTCGACCTCCCGGACGCGGCGACCGCGGGCATGCCGGTCGAGTTGAGTTACGCCACCGACCTGTTCGACGAGGCCTCGGCGGCGGTGATCGTGGAACGCTTCGTCCGCCTGCTGCGCGCGGTCGTCGCCGACCCGCGCCGCCCGGTCGGTGACATCGACCTGCTCACCGAGTTCGAACGCCGGGAACTGGCCGAATGCTCGCGCGGCGCGACCGCCCCGCCGGCCGAGGCAACCCTCGCCGACCTGTTCGCCGCCCAGGTGCGCGCCACCCCGGCGAACACCGCCCTCGCCGACGCCGTGAGCGGCGCCCGCATCGACTACCGCGAGTTCGGGGCAGCGGTGAACCGCCTGGCCCGGGCGCTGATCGCCCGTGGCGCCGGTCCCGGCACGGTCCTCGCGGTGTCCATGCGACGCGGCGTCGACCTGCTCACCACCCTGTACGCCGTCCACGCGGCGGGCGCAGCCTACCTGCCCCTCGAGCCGGACCATCCGGCCGAGCGGGTCCGCGCGGTGCTGACCACCTCCGGGGCCGCCGCCGTCCTCACCCGGCCGGAGGACGCCGCCGACCTCCCGCAGGACGTCCCGGTGTGGCCGCTCGCCGAACTCGCCGCCGACGTGCGCGCCACCGACCGGCCGGACACCGAACCGGTGACCGACACCGAACGCGTCCGCCCGCTGCGCCCGGCCGATCTGGCCTACGTCATCTACACCTCCGGGTCGACCGGCGTCCCCAAGGGCGTGGCCGTCCCGCACGCGGCGGTGGTCAACCAGATCCGCTGGCTGTGCGCCCATTACGGGCTCGGCGGTGACGACGTGCTGCTGTGGCGCACCCCCGTCACCTTCGACCTGTCGGTGTGGGAGTTGTTCGCCGCCCCCGCCTGCGGCGCGACCCTGGTGGTGGCGGGCCCCGACGACCACCGCGACCCGGCCGCGGTGGCCCGCCTCATCGCCGAACACCGGGTCACCACGGTCGATTTCGTGCCCTCCCTGCTGGCCGCCTGTCTGGCCGTCGCCGCCCCGGGCAGCGGCGACTCGCTGCGCCAGGTGTTGTGCATCGGCGAGGCCCTGCCCGCCGAAACCGCCCGGCGCTGCGCCGAATTCGGTCCGGCCGCGATCGACAACCTGTACGGCCCGACCGAGGCCGCGGTCAGCGTCACCGCCCACCGCGTCGACGTCGCGGACGAGGCCGCCGTGCCCATCGGCACGCCGGAGGCCGGGGTCCTCGTGCGGGTGCTGGACGAGCGCCTGCACCCGGTGCCGCCCGGCGTCACCGGCGAGCTGTACCTCGGTGGCGTGCAGTTGGCCCGCGGCTACCACGAACGGCGCGCCCTCACCGCCGCCACCTTCGTCGCCGACCCGCTGGCGGTGCACGGCGAACGGCTGTACCGCACCGGCGATCTGGTGCGCTGGGACGCCGAGACCGGGTTGCGCTATCTCGGCCGGGCCGACAACCAGGTGAAGCTGCGCGGCCTGCGCATCGAACTCGGCGACGTCGAGGCCGCCCTCACCGCGCACGACCAGGTCGAGGCCGCGATCGCGCAGGTGCGCACCGACGACGGCGAGCAGCGGCTGATCGCCCACATCGTCACCTCGGCGCCGGTCGACGACCGTCAGTTGCGCGGTTTCCTGCTCGACCGGCTGCCCACCTACATGGTGCCCGCCTCGTGCACCCGGATCGACGCCGTCCCGCTCACCGCCAACGGCAAGGTCGACTACCGGGCCCTGCCCGCCCCCGAGCCCGGCGCGCGTGCCGCCGCCTACCGGCAGCCCCGCGGACTGGTCGAGCGCACGGTGGCCGCGATCTTCGCCGAACTGCTCGGTCTGCCCGACATCGGCGCCGACGACGATTTCTTCGCCCTCGGCGGCAACTCCCTGCTGGCCACCCGCGCGCTCAGCCGCATCGGCGAGGTGCTCGAGGTGAACGTCCCGGTGCGGGTGATCTTCGAGGCGCCCACCGTCGCCGATCTCGCCGACCGCGTCACCGCCCTGCGGTCGGTGCCCGGCCTGCCCGCTCCCGTCGCGCGGGTGCGCCCGCAGCGGGTCCCGTTGTCCCCGGCGCAGGCGCGCATGTGGTTCCTCAACCAGTTCGAGCCGCAATCTCCCGGCTATGTCGTGCCGATGGCGATCCGGCTGGACGGCGTCCTCGACCTCCCCGCCCTGAGCGCCGCCGTCGGCGACGTGGTCGACCGGCACGAGAGCCTGCGCACCGTCTACCCGGCCGTCGACGGCGAACCCGCGCAGGTGGTGCTCGCCGCCGCAGAGATCGCCGACCTGTGGGATCTGACGCCGGAACCGGTAGGGGAGCGCGAACTTCCCCGCAAGCTCGCCGAGTTCTTCGGTCGCGGCTTCGACGTGACGAAGGCTGTGCCGCTGCGCCTGGCGCTCTACCAGCTCTGCGACGAATCCTGGGTGCTCGCCGCCGCCGCGCACCACATCAGCTGCGACGGCTTCTCGGTCGCCCCGCTGACCGCCGACCTGGTGACCGCCTACCGGGCGCGCTCACGGGGCGAGCGGCCCGACTGGGAGCCGCTGGCCGTGCAGTTCGCCGACTACGCGCGGTGGCAGCGGGAGATCCTCGGCTCGCCCGACGACCCGGATTCGCGCACCGCCCGCGACATCGCCTACTGGCGGGAGCGGCTGGCCGGGGCGCCCGAGGTGCTCGACCTGCCCACCGACCGGCCGAGGCCCGCCGAGCGCGGCCAGCGCGGCGGCGTCGTCGAGATGGCGGTGCCCGGCGAATTGCACGCCGCCGTCCAGGAACTGGCGCGCCGCACCGCCACCACGCCGTTCATGGTGGTGCACACCGCGCTCGCCGCGGTGCTGTCGCGGCTTTCCGGCAGCGACGACATCACCGTCGGCGTCCCGCACGCCGGCCGCGGCCACCGCAGGCTCGACCCGCTGGTCGGCATGTTCGTCAACACCCTGGTCATGCGCAGCCGGGTGCGGCCGGAGACCACCTTCGGCGAACTGCTCGAGCAGGTGCGCCACACCGCCGTCGACGCCTTCGACCACGCCACGGTGCCCTTCGAACAGTTGGTGGAGGTGCTCAACCCGGTCCGCTCCACCGCGCACACCCCGCTGTTCCAGGTCATGCTCGCCTACCAGAACATGGAGCGGGCCCGCGCCGAACTGCCCGAGCTCGACGTCGAGAACATCGATCCCGGCGCCGACGCCGTCATCTACGACCTGCTGCTGATGCTCACCGAGGAGTTCGGCGCCCACAACGAACCCGCGGGCATGACGCTGCGGCTCACCTATGCCACCGACCTGTTCGAGGCCGCGTCGGCGCACAGGTTCGCCGAGCGGTTCGTCCGGGTGCTGGCCGCCCTCGCCGCCGACCCCGACGCCGCCGTCGGCGCGGTCGACCTGCTCGGCGAGGACGAGCGCCACCTGCTGCTCGACCAGTGGAACGGCGCCTCGACGCCCGCCGGGCCACGGCGCACCCTGGTCGAGCTGTTCGAGGCGCAGGTGGCGCGCACACCGGCGGCGCCCGCGCTGGTGCACCCGGACGGCACGGTGTGGAGCTACCTGGAGTTCGCCGAGCGCGTCCGCCGACTCGCCCGCCTGCTCGCCGAGCGCGGCGCCGGGCCGGAAAGCACGGTGGCGGTGGCGATCCGGCGGTCCGCCGACCTGGTGGTCGCGGTGTACGCGGTCGTGGCGGCCGGTGCGGCGTTCCTGCCGATCGACCCCGGACACCCGCGCGCGCGGATCAGCCGGGTGCTGGACGCGGCCCGCCCGTCGCTGGTGCTCACCACCGCCGCCGACGCGGCGAATCTGCCCGAGGACCGCCCCGCCGAACGGGTCGACACCCTCGACACCTCCCGGTACTCCGACGCCCCGCTCTCCGACGCCGACCGGCGCGCCCCGCTGCGGCCGGAGCACACCGCCTACGTCCTGTTCACCTCCGGCTCCACCGGCACGCCCAAGGGCGTCGCGCTCCCGCACGCGGCCACGGTCAGCCAGCTGACCTGGGCGCAACGGCAGTGGCCGCACGACGCCGCCGACGCGGTCCTGCACAAGACGCCGATCACCTTCGACATCGCGGTGTGGGAGTTGTTCTGGCCCTTGCAGACCGGCGCGCGGATCGTCGTCGCCGAGCCGGACGGGCACCGCGACCCCGGCTATCTGGCCGAAATCGTCGCCGAGCGGCGGATCAGCACCGTCCACTTCGTGCCTTCCATGCTCGATGTCGCGCTGGAGACCGCCACCGGGCCGTGGCCTTCGGTGCGGCGGGTGTTCGTGGCCGGTGAGGCGCTGGCGCAGCGCACCGTTGACGCCGCCGCCGCGATGTTCCCCGGCGCGGAGGTGGTCAACTGGTACGGGCCCGCCGAGGCCGAGGTCGTCACCGCCCATCGTTGCGCGCCGGGCGCGGCCACCCGCGCGCACGTGCCGCGCCGCACGCCCGGGGCCGGGGTGCGGGGGTGCGGGCTCGCCGCCGGGCGGCGGCCTGCGCCGCGCGGCGTGG
>NZ_JARWRU010000521.1 GCF_029867845.1 Nocardia farcinica
GCTGCCCCCCCCCCCCGGCCCGCGCGCCCCCCCGCCCGGCGCCCCCCCGCGGGGGGGGGGGGGGGCGGGCCCCCCCCCCCGGGGCCCGGCGGCGGTCCCGGTCGCGTCGGTGCCGGTCAGGGCGGCGGCCAGTGCCGCGACGGTGCTGTGTTCGAACACGGTGCGCACGCCGACGCTCACCGACAGCGCCGCGCCGAGCCGGGCGGCGAGCTGGGTGGCGGTCAGCGAGTTGCCGCCGCGGGCGAAGAAGTCGTCGTCGAGGCCGACCTCGCCGGCGGGCAGGCCGAGGACCTCGGCGAACACCTCGGCCACCGCGAGCTGGGCCGGTGTTTCCGGCGCCCGGAAGACGGCGGCTTCGAAGACGGGCTCGGGCAGGGCGTCGCGGTCGAGCTTGCCGACCGGGGTGAGCGGCATGCGGTCGAGGACGACGACGGCGGCGGGCACCATGTAGGCGGCCAGCGAGCGGGCCGCGTGCGCGGTGAGCTCGGCCTTGTCGAGGTGACGGCCGGGTTCGGCGACCACATAGGAGACCAGCGAGACGGCGCCGTCGGGACCGGTGTGGCCGAGGGTGACGGCCTCGCGGACGTGGTCGTGGGCGGCGAGCACGGCGTCGATCTCGCCGAGTTCGATGCGCAGGCCGCGCACCTTCACCTGGTGGTCGGTGCGGCCCAGATACTGCAACCGGCCGTCGGCGGTCCAGCGGGCGAGATCGCCGGTCCGGTAGAGCCGTTCGCCGGGCGCGCCGTAGGGGTCGGCGACGAAGCGTTCGGCGGTCAGGCCGGGACGGGCGTGGTAGCCGCGGGCCAGGCCCGCGCCGCGCAGGTACAGCTCACCGGCGACCCCGGCGGGCACCGGACGCAGGCCCGCGTCGAGCACGACGGCGGACATGTTGGCCAGCGGCACGCCGAGCACCACGGGCCGTCCCGGCAGCAGCGGCGGGCTGACGGTGGCGACGATGGTGGTCTCGGTGGGGCCGTAACCGTTGTGCACGGCGCGGCCGGCCGCCCAGGTGTCCACTGCGTCCTGACCGAAGCCCTCGCCGCCGATGATCAGGTGCCCGAAGGCGGGCAGGCGGGCGGGGTCGAGGGTGCGCAGCACCGACGGGGTGATGAAGGCGTGGGTGACCTCGGTGGCGGCCATGAACTCGGTGAGCTCCTCGCCGCCGAACACCTCGGGCGGGGTGAGGTACAGCGTGCCGCCCTCGACCAGTGCGAGCAACAGTTCGAGCATGGCGGCGTCGAAGCTCGGGGAGGCGACGCCGAGCACCCGGGCCGCCGAGGTGACCGCGTACCGGTCACGCTGGGTGCGCGCGACTCCGGCGATGCCAGCGTGGGTGACCAGCGCGCCCTTGGGCAGGCCGGTGGAGCCGGAGGTGTAGATCATCCAGGCCGGGTTGGCGATCCGCACCGGCCGCACGAGTTCGTCGGCGGCGATGGGCGCGGAGCTGGTGTGGCGCAGCCGGTTCGAGGTGGCGGGCGCGTCGAGCACCACCCACTCGGTGTCCCCGGGCAGGCCGGCGCGGACGGCGTCCAAGGTCAGGCCCTGGACCGCGCCGGAGTCGGTGAGCATGTGGGTGATGCGTTCGGGCGGATAGGTGGGGTCGACCGGGACGAAGGCCGCGCCGGTCTTGGCGACCGCCCACAGCGCGAGCTGGAAGCGGGCCGAGCGCGGGATCGCGATGGCCACGATGTCCTCGGCGCCGATGCCGTGCCCGATGAGCATCCTGGCCAGGCGGGCGGACTGTTCGTCCAGTTCGCGGTAGGTCAGGCGGGTGTCGGCGTCGACCACCGCGAGTCCGTCCGGGTTTGCCGCGACCGCGCCTGCCAGCATGTCGGCCAGCGTGCACGGCGGGGTGGCAGGCCCGTACCGGTCGAGCAGGGCGGCGCGTTCGCCGGGGGCGAGCAGTTCGGCCGCGCCGACGGGCCGCTCGGGCGCGGCGGTGAGTTCGCCGATCAGACGGCCGAAGCGGCGCAGCAGACCGGCCGCGGTGGCGGCGTCGAAGAGGTCGGCGGCGTATTCGATCTCGACGGCGAGGTGCCCGTCGGCGTCGGGTTCGTCGGCGACGGTGAACTGCAGGTCGAACCGGGCCACGGTCTCGGCGAACTCGACCGGGGACAGCTCGAGGCCGGGCAGCGCGACCGCGCCCCGGTCCAGGTTCTGGTAGTTGAGCACCACGGTGAACAGCGGGTGGCGGGCCGGGTTGGCCGGCACGCCCAGTTCCTCCACGACGCGCTCGAAGGGCACGGTGGCGTGGGCGAACGCGCGCAGGTCGGCGGCGCGGGCGGCGTCGATCAGCTCGCCGAAGCTGCGCCGGGTGTCCACGGGGGTGCGCAGGGCAAGGGTGTTGACGAACATGCCGACCAGGTCGTCGAGGGCGGCCTCGCCTCGGCCGGCGACGGGGGTGCCGACGACGATGTCGCCGGAGCCCGACAGCCGGGCCAGCAGCACCGCGAGCGCCGCGTGCACGACCATGAACGGGGTGGCCTCGTGGTGGCGGGCCAGCTCGGCGATCCTGGCGTCGAGCGCGCCGCCGAGCCTGCCGCGCACCGTGCCGCCGCGGTTGGTGGCCACCGGCGGGCGGGGGCGGTCGGTGGGCAGGGCCAGCTCGTCGGGGACGCCGCGCAGGGTCTCGCGCCAGAAGGACAGTTCACGCTCGGCGGCGGCGTCCGCGGCGGCGGGCAGCCACAGCGCGGAGTCGGCGTACTGGGCGCGCAGCGGCGGCCAGGCGGGTTCGGCGCCCGCGGCGTCGGCGAGGTAGGCGGCCACCAGGTCGCGCAGCAGCGGGCGCAGCGAGTAACCGTCGGTGGCCAGGTGGTGCAGCACGGCGACGAGCACGCGGGTTTCCCCGGATTCGCGCAGCAGCACCGCGCGCACCGGCACCTCGGCGGTGACATCGAATCCCGCGCCGAGGAATTCGGCGATCCTGGTGTCCAGCGCGGCCGGGTCGACGTCCTCGACGGCCAGGCGGACGGTGTGCTCGTCCGCCGCGAGGATCACCTGGTGGCCGGTACCGTCCTCGCGCTGCGGGTAGTAGGTGCGCAGGCTCTCGTGGCGGGCGAGGACGGCAGCGAATGCGCGCGCGAGCCGATCCTCGTCGAGGTCGCCGGTGAGGCGGACGGCGAGCGGGATGTTGTGCGCCGGGGATCGCGGGTCGAGGCGGTTGAGCAGCCACATGCCGCGCTGCACCGGCGCGAGCGGCAGGATCTGCGGGCGCGGTCCCGCCACCAGCGGGACCACCACCTCACCTGCGCCGGTCTCGGCGGTGAGCGCGGCGGCCAGACCGGCCACCGTCGGCTGTTCGAACAGCAGGCGCACGGGCACCCGCCTGCCCAGGTGCTCGCCGACGCGGGCGAGCACGCGGGTGGCGCTGAGCGAGTTGCCGCCCAGGTCGAAGAAGCTGTCGTCGACGCCGGCGCGGTCGACGCCGAGCACCTCGCGGAACACCTGGGAGACCAGGCGTTCGGCGGCGGTGACCGGGGCCAGGTAGTCGCCGGAGTCGAAGACCGGCTCGGGCAGGGCGGAGCGATCCAGCTTGCCTGAGGTGTTGAGCGGGAACTCCTCGACCGTCAACAGGGCCGAGGGGACCATGTACGCGGGCAGCGCGGCCCTGGCGGCGGCGCGGGCGCGCTCCACCAGTTCGGCCGGATCGGCGGCGCTCTCCGCGCCGGGCAGCAGATAGCCGACTAGGTGGTCGCCGAGCACGCGGGCAGCCGCCTGGGCGACGCCGGGCACGGCGGCGAGCACGGCCTCGATCTCGCCGAGTTCGATGCGCTGGCCGCGGAACTTCACCTGGAAGTCGGTGCGGCCGAGATAGACCAGTTCGGCGGTGTCGCCGCTGGTCTCCCAGCGCACCAGGTCGCCGGTGCGGTACATGCGTTCGCCGGTGGTGCTGAACGGGTCGGCCACGAAGCGGTCCGCGGTGAGCGCGGGGCGGCCGTGGTAGCCGCGGGCCAGCTGGACGCCCGCCAGGTACAGCTCACCCGCCACGCCGGGCAGCGTGGGGCGAAGACGCGAGTCCAGCACGTAGACACGGCTGTTCCACTCGGGGTTGCCGATGGGCATGACCACCCGCTCGGTCTCGCCGGTGACCTCGCGGTAGGTGATGCTCACCGCGGCCTCGGTGGGGCCGTAGAGGTTGTGCAGGGCGGCGGTGGTGACGGCGCCGAAGGCGCGGACGGTCTCGGCGGGCAGGGCCTCGCCGATCACGAACACCGTGCGCAACGCGGTCAGGGCGGCGCTCTCCCCCGATTCGGCCACGTGGTCGGCGAAGACGCCGAGCATGGTGGGCACGAAGTCGGTGACGGTCACCCCGTAGGCGCCCATGACCTCGGTCAGGTAGGCGGGATCGCGGTGGCCCTCGGGGGCGGCGAGCACCACGGTCGCGCCGACGCGCAGCGGCAGGAAGTAACCCCACAGCGAGACGTCGAAGGTGGTGGCCGTCTTCTGCAGGTACACGTCGTCGGCGCCGAGCCGGTACTGCGCCTGCATCCAGGTCATCTGGTTGACGATCGCGGCGTGGGAGACGCTGACTCCCTTGGGCTTTCCGGTGGAGCCGGAGGTGAAGATCACGTAGGCCGGGTGCGCGGGGGTGAGCGCGCCGAGGCGTTCCCCTGCGGCGATCGGCTCGCCGGAGCAGTCGCCGAGGTCGATGCTGTCGACGGCGACGACCGGTCCGGCGAAGTCGATGTCCACGTCGTCGCGGTCGGTGGTCAGCAGGACGACGGGGTCGGCGGTGTCGAGGATGTGGGCGATGCGCAGCGGCGGGTGGTCGGGGTCGATCGGCACGTACGCGCCGCCCGCCTCCAGCACCGCGTACATGGCGACCACCAGGTCCACCGAGCGCCGGATCGCCAGCGCCACCAGGCTTTCCGGGCCGACTCCGAGTCCGATGAGGTGGCGGGCCAGGCGGTTGGCGCGCTGTTCGAGTTCGCCGTAGGCGAGCACGACGGCGGGCGCGCCGTCGTCGGGGACGAAGACCAGGGCCGGGTCGTCGGGGGTGGCGGCGGCCTGGGCCTCGAACTCGTCGAGCAGCAGCTCGGCCAGCGGGGCGGTGTGCGCCGAATCGTTCCACTCGGTCACCACGCGCGCCAGCTCGCCCGCACCGAACAGGTCGATGTCGCCGACCGCCACGTCCTGATCGGCGACGACGGCGCTCAGCAGCCGCAGGTAACGCTCGGCCATGGTGCGCACGGTCGGCTCGTCGAACAGGTCGGTGGCATAGGTCCAGCGCAGCGACCGTTCGGCGACGGTCAGTTGCAGGTCGAAGCGCGACACCTCGTGGTCGACGCGGTGTTCGGCGACGGTGACGCCGGGCAGCTCGACCGAGATCGGCTCCAGGTTCTGGAAGAACAGGGCGACCTGGAACAGCGGGTGCCTGGCCTCCGAGCGCGGCGGGTCGAGCACCTCGACCAGCCGTTCGAAGGGCACCTCGGCGTGGGCGAAGGCGTCGAGGTCACCCTCGCGGACCCGGCGCAGCACGGTCGCGAAGGTGTCGGCGCCGTCGATTCCGGTGCGCAGCACCAGGGTGTTGACGAACATGCCGACCAGCTCGTCGAGGCCGCGATGGCCGCGTCCGGCGATCGGAGCGCCGACGGCGATGTCGCCGGTGCCCGACAGCCGGGCCAGCAGCACGGCCAGCGCCGCGTGCACGACCATGAACGGGGTCGCCTCGTGGCGGGTGGCGAGCGCGGTGACGGCGGCGTCGAGATCCTCGGGCAGCGGCACGACCACGCTCGCGGCGCGGTGCGAGGCCACGGCCGGGCGCGGCCGGTCGGCGGGCAGGTCGAGCTGGGCGGGCAGGCCGCGCAGGCGGTCCCGCCAGAACGCCAGCTGGGTGGCGATCAGCGAGTCCGGGTCGGTCTCGTCGCCGAGCAGTCCCCGCTGCCACAGCGCGTAGTCGGCGTACTGGACGGCCAGGTCCGGCCAGGCGGGGGCGGCGCCGGTGACGCGGGCGGTGTAGGCGGCGGCGAGGTCGCGCGCGAGCGGACCCATGGAGTAGCCGTCGGCGGCGATGTGGTGCACCACCAGGGCGAGCAGATGCTCGCGCTCGGACAGCCTGGCCAGGCCGACGCGCAGCGGGACCTCGGCGGTCACGTCGAACGGCTCGGCGACGAGGGCGGCCAGCGCGGCGGCCGGGTCGGCGCCGTCGAGTTCGGTGACGGCCGGGGTGTGGCCGGGGGCCAGGATCACCTGGTGGCCGACGCCATCGCGGTCCGGGTAGACGGTGCGCAGGGTCTCGTGCCGGGCGACGAGATCGGCCAGGGCCGCGGTGAGCGCGGTGCGGTCGAGCTCGCCGGTGAAGCGGATGGCGACCGGGATGTTGCCAGCCGTCTCCTGCGGGTCGAAGCGGTTGAGGAACCACATGCGCTGCTGGGCGGGCGAAAGCGGCACGATCTCCGGGCGCGGTCCGGCGGTCAGGCGCGGGCGCGGCGGGGTCGCGGCGAACTCGGTCGCGCGGGCGGCGAGCCCGGCCACGGTGGGGGCGTCGAAGAGCAGGCGCACCGGCAGGTCGGCGGACAGCTCCTCGCCGAGGCGGGCGACGGCCCTGGTGGCGCTGAGCGAATTGCCGCCGAGGGCGAAGAAGTCGTCGTCGGCGCCGATCCGTTCCACGCCGAGGATCTCGGCGAAGACGGCGGCGACGGCGAGTTCGGCCTCGGTCTCCGGGGCGCGATAGGCCGCGGCGGCGAGCACCGGGTCGGGCAGGGCCCCGCGGTCGAGCTTGCCGGAGGAGTTGAGCGGGAACTCCTCGAGCAGCACGAAGGCGGACGGGACCATGTAGGCGGGCAGGCGCTCGGCCAGCGCGGCGCGCACGGCCTCGGTGAACAGGGCGTCGGCGTCGTCCGCGGAGGCTTGCTCCGGGGCACGCAGGCCCGCGGTGAGTTCGGCGGCCACGGCGGTGGCGGCGACGACCGGCGTGGCCGCGCTGTCCGGCAGGGCATGGCGGTCGGGGGCGACCAGGTAGGCGACGAGCATGTCCTCACCCGAGGCCGCGGCGCGCACCAGCACCGCGGCGCGATCGACACCGCGCAGAGCAGTCAGAGCCGCTTCGATCTCGCCGAGCTCGATACGCAGGCCACGCAACTTCACCTGGAAATCCGTGCGGCCCAGATACTCCAACTCACCAGCGCGATTCCACCGCACCAAGTCCCCGGTGCGATACATGCGAGTACCCGCCGGACCATACGGATCGGCCACGAAACGATCCGCCGTCAGATCAGGACGGGCGACGTAGCCGAGGGCCAGCTGGTCACCGGCCAGATACAACTCACCCGGCACACCGACCGGCACCGGACGCAGCCGCGCGTCCAGCACCAGCACCCTGGTGTTGAACACCGGACGCCCGATCGGCACCGCATCCACATCGGCGTCGACGACCTCGTGGAAGGTCACGTCAACCGCCGCCTCGGTGGGACCGTACAGGTTGTGCACACGCGTGCCCAGCAACTGCCGGGCACGCTGAGCCGTCGACGCGGGCAGCGCCTCGCCGGAGGCGAACAACCTTCTGAGCGAACCGATCCCGGCAGCGGCCGGATCCGCCAGGAACACCGCCAGCATGGACGGCACGAAATGCACCGTCGTCACCCGCTCGGTGCTGATCAACTCGGCCAGGTAGCCGGGATCACGATGACCATCGTGCCGGGCCAGCACCAGACGAGCGCCGACCTGCAACGGCCAGAAGAACTCCCACACCGACACATCGAACGTGGCCGGGGTCTTCTGCAACACCACATCATCGGGACGCAAACCGTACTGATCCTGCATCCACACCAGACGATTCACGATCGCCCCGTGCGGCACCGCCACACCCTTTGGCCTGCCGGTGGAACCGGAGGTGAACAGCACATAGGCCGGGTGCCCGGCACGCAACGGAGCACGACGATCCGCATCGGTGAGCGGAGCGTCGGCGAAGCCGGAGAGGTCGGCTAGGTCGACGCGCAGCTGCCTGGCGCCCTGGACGGGCAGGTCGGCGCCCGCGGTCAGCACGCACACCGGACGCGCGGTGCGCAGCACGTACTCGGTGCGCTCGGCCGGGTGCTCGGGGTCCAGCGGCAGATAGGCGCCGCCCGCCAGCACGGTGGCATACATGGCCACCACCAGATCGGCCGAACGCCGCATGCCGAGGCCGACGGTGGCGCCGGGGCCGACGCCCTCGGCGACGAGCAGGCGGGCCAGCCGCCGCGCCTTCGACGCCAGTTCGGCGTAGGTGTGGCTGTCCGCGCCGCTGGTCAGCGCGACCGCGCCGGGGGTGCGGGCGACCTGGCGGTCGAACAGCGAGGCCAGGGTGTCGGTGGGGGCGGCGACGGTGTGGGCGGTGTCGTTCCAGGTGCCGAGCACCGCGGCACGCTCGGCGGCGTCGAGCAGCTCGATGTCACCGACCGGGCGGGCCGGGTCGGCCACGGCGGCCGCCAGCAGCCGGACCAGCCGGTCGCCGAAGGAGCGCACGGTGGCGGCGTCGAACAGATCGGTGGCGTACCGCAGCAGCGCGCGCACGGCGGTGCCCGCCTCGGTGGCGTACTCGGTGAGTTCCAGCGCCAGGTCGAACTGGGCGATGCCGCTGTCGAGCGGGAACGGCGCCACCTCCAGCCCGGGCAGGCGCAGCACGGTGTCGTCGCGGTGCTCGTAGGTGAGCAGGGTCTGCACGATCGGCGAATGTGCCTGCGAGCGCACCGGGTTCAGCTCCTCGACCAGGCGGTCGAAGGGCAGCTCGGCGTGGGCGAAGGCGCGCACGTCGGCCTCACGGACCCGGGCGAGCAGGTCGGCGAAGGACCGGTCGGCGGGCACTGGGGTGCGCAGCACGACGGTGTTGACGAACATGCCGACCAGGTCGTCGAGCGCCTGCTCGGCACGGCCGGCGACGGGCGTGCCGATCGCCACGTCGTCGGTGCCCGCCAGCCGGGCCAGCAACGCGGCGTAGGCGGCGTGCAGCACCATGAACGAGGAGACGTTGTGCGCGCGGGCCAGATCGGCGACGGCGGCGGTGAGGTCGGCGGAGAGATCGAACTCCACCGTGGCGCCGCGCCCGGAGGCCACCGGCGGACGAGGCCGGTCGGCGGGCAGTTCCAGCACCGGGGCCAGACCCGCCAGTTCGGTGCGCCAGTGCGCGAGCTGGCGGGCGAGCAGCGAATCCGGGTCGGCGGGGTCGCCGAGCACGGCGTGCTGCCACAGCGCGAAGTCGGCGTACTGCACCGGCAGCGGCTGCCATCGCGGGGACGTGCCCGAGCTGCGGGCGGCGTAGGCGGTCATCAGGTCGCGGGCCAGCGGCGCGATGGACACGCCGTCGGCGGCGATGTGGTGGACGACCGCGACCAGCACGTGCTCGTCGCCGTCCACCCGGAACAGCCGCGCGCGCACCGGCGGACAGGTGCGCAGATCGAAACCGGCGGAGAGGAATTCGAGTACCGCCCGCTCCGGTTCGGCGGCATCGGCCGGGGTGAGGTCGGGGCGCTCGGCCCGCTCCCTGATCACCTGGTGCGGGCCCTCGGCGTCGGCCGGGAACACCGTGCGCAGCGATTCGTGCCGGTCCAGCACGTCGGCGAAGGCGGATTCCAGTGCGGCGACGTCGAGTTCGCCGGTGAGCCGGATGGTGAGCGGGATGTTGTAGACCGGGGAGTCCGGGTCGAGGCGGTTGAGCAACCAGATGCGCGTCTGGGCGTGCGAGAGCGGGATGCGCTCCGGGCGCGGCGCCGCGACCAGCGCGGGACGCGGGGCGGCCGAGGCGCTCTCGGCGATCCGGGCGGCGAGCGCGGCCACGGTGGGCGCCTCGAAGATCTCCCTGACGGTCAGCGCGGCGTCCAGGGCGGCGTTGGCGCGGGCGACCAGGCGCATGGCCAGCAGTGAATTGCCGCCGAGGGCGAAGAAATCGTCGTCGGCGCCGACGCGCGCGCCGTCGCCGAGCAGGTCGGCGATCAGACCCGCCAGCACGGTCTCCACGCCGGGGCGCGGGGCCCGGTAGGCGGTGGTGGCGGCGGTGAACTCGACCGGCGGCAGGGCCTTGCGGTCCAGCTTGCCGACCGTGGTCAGCGGCATCTCCGCCAGCACGACCAGGTGCGCGGGCACCATGTAGCCGGGCAGG